>NZ_PNOR01000054.1 GCF_002869765.1 Deinococcus planocerae
CCTTGCCACAGGCCCGGCGAGAAGCGAGCCGGACCCTGGAGGAGGTCCGGCTCGATCGGTGTCCGCATTGCGGGGAACAACTGCGGGGAGCGTCCCCATGAGCCTGAACGGAAGTGACAAAGTCCTGCTAATGGGTACAGGAAAACCCATCGGCCCCTATGACCTCCTGATCGCGGGCCACACCCTCGCGTTGCACGCCGTCCTAGTGACGAACAACGTGGGCGAGTTCAGGAGGTTGGAGGGGCTGCAAGTTGAGGACTGGTTGAAGGAGTAGGGGAAGGAGGCGGGCCGGGGCGCCCGCTTCTAGCTTTCCGTCGCTTGCACTTAGGCTTCTACCTGAGTTCTAGCTTGTAGAAAACGTTTAAAATTATTTGACATTCGATGCAGACTGCTTGGGAGTCGCATCTATTATAATTATGGTATTGTCATTTTCGAGACCCAAATTTATCATTATTTTGTTCAACTTTTCTAATTCTGATTCTTTGAAATACATGATAGCCTTAATACTTTTGCTCGTATTATTTGCATCTTCGTATATCTTAACTTGGTTGGCTAAATTTTGCTCAAGTTTTGAATTGCTAGCGAGTTTAAACTCAATCAAAGACTTGTCTGCGCTTCCCATGGATACAGCATAGTCAACAGGACCCCGTCCATTATTAGTCTCACGATTTACGTCAAATTCAGTCGCATACCAAGTAAGTCTGTAAATCAACTGTAGGTTGCTCTCGGATGTTATGGGTTTATCACCATCGTAAAATAACCTCCAACCATCGTGTTTTTCTATAAACTCTTTGAGATAAATAACCCTGTCATATGCAGCGTCGTAAGAATCACCCCTAGATTTGTAGAAATCGGTATTGCCACGCAAATAGGTTACAATACTTGAAACATTATTTATAAACAAGCGTTCAACAGACTCCACATTTTGCTCGCTAAACGCTTTAGCATCATCTTTGTTTTCCTCCCTATCTTTAAGATAGAGATTGAGAATCTCGGGATGTGTTGCTATAATTTCATCTATTGCTCTGTTCTCTTGCTGAGCTCTTCGTTTCGCATCTTCTGAGTTTATAGCCTTAGCTAAATAATTGTTAAGCTGGTCTCTTAAAGAAGCATCTGTGATTGAATTAACGATACTCCTAAAACGCTGATTCAAGTCTCCTCGGCTTATCCACATTTCGTCCTTCGTCAGGATGTCCTTTGGAGTAAGGATAATGTACTCCCCAGCATAGCTTGGGAGCAAAAACGTACCACCCATCCATCTCTCAGTTTTGTAATCAAAGTAAACCTTCTGTATCGCAAATTCCTCAAGAAGAGACATATCTATATTATTCCTTGCAAATTTTTGGGTGTAGTCAAGCAGGTAGTACTTTATCAAATTCGTTGTTAGATCACTTATATTATCTCTGCCTACCCCATTTCTAATCAGTCCCAATTTTTCCAAATGACTGCTTTGAAGCATCTCCTCTTCACCAAAATCTTTGAACACGCTTGCGAGATTGGCATTTAAGGCATGAGCAAATTTCTTCCCGAGACCATGCCCTTTATTACCCCTAACGCTATATCCCAACCAGTTACCTTTTTCCTCTGGAAAAGTAAACCAAGCAGCCATCAAGCCACTCTTAATATTGCTTGATTTAGATTTGTCTCTAAGGAAGATTATGTACTTAATAATTTCTCTGTGCAGCTTCTGGTATTCTTCTTTGCTACTCCCGAAAAGCAGAAAGGGGTCGATAAATAGTAGCAAATCATTTATAAGAGAGACATCCAAAGCACCATAGTCATCTAAAACTGACCTGTTTACCCCAAAGAAGTCAGAGAAGTAGATGGAAATTACTTGTGACATAAAAACATTCTAACTTATAAGCCTCACCAGTTCAATTCTCATACAAAGCAATTACGCCTGCATCCCCCTCCCCCCACCCTTATTCGCCCATGCGGGCGGCTTGGGCGCGAAGCGGCTGAGGATGGTGCCCTGGTCGTAGGCGAGATAGGCGTCGGCCCAGGGGAAGCCAGCGTTCAGGGCACGGATGGCCTCGGGGCTGCCCATGTTGTGATCGAGCTGGTAGAGCACGAACTGCTCGGGCGTCTCCAGGCGCAGGTAGGTGGGCATGGACCCGGCGTGTTCGTCGAGGACGCTCTGGAACTCGCCCACCGCGTCGGGACTGGCGGTCTCCAGGTCGATGGTCACGTACATGACCTTGGGCACCTCGGCCAGTTGCTCGACGCCCACGACCTCCTCGGCGATGGCGCGCAGGCCGCCGTCCTCGGACTCCAGTTCCACGATCACGAGGGCGGGCGTGTCGTTAATCAGCTTCTCCTGAATGCGGTCGTAGGCGCGCGAAAAGGCGACGAGTTCCGTCTGCCCCGACTCGTCGGCGAGGATGAAGCGGGCCATCATGCCGCCGGACTTCGTGGGTTTCTTGACCACGCTCTCGATCATGCCCGCCAGCACGGCCTTGACCCGCTTGCCCGGCGCAACGTTCTGGGTGGTGAACCAGGCGTCAAGGTCGGAGATGCGGCAACTGGCGGCCTCGCGCAGGCCCTCGTGCTGCTCCAGCGGGTGCCCGGAGATGTAGAGACCGAGCGACTCCTTCTCGATGGCGAGGCGCTGGAGGTCGGTGTAGGGTTCGATGCCCGCGCGTGGTTTCGGCTCGGGCGCCGTCTCGCTCATCCCGAAGAGGGCGTCCATGCCGCTGCTCGCCATCGCGGCGGCTCCCTGCGCCCAACTCAGCGCGTCCTCCAGGCTCTCCATCAGTTGCCGCCGCTCGCCGAAGCGGTCAAAGGCGCCCGACTTGATCAGCGACTCCATCGCCTTGCGGTTGCAGACCTTGCCCCCCACCCGCGAGCAGAAGTCGGCGAGGGACTTGAACGCCCCCGCACGCTGGCGCTCCTCCAGAATCCTCTGCACCGCCGCCTCGCCCAGCCCCTTGATCGCGTACAGCCCGAAGAGGATTTCCTCGCCCTGCACCGCGAAGTCGGCGGCGGAACGGTTGATGTCGGGCGGCAGCACCCGCACGTCCATCTTGCGGGCGTCGGAGACGTACTCGGCCACCTTGTCGGAGTCGCGGCGCTCGACAGTGAGAAGGGCGGCCATGAATTCGACGGGATAGTTTGCTTTCAACCAGGCCGTTTGATAAGTAACAACTCCATATGCGGCACTATGACTCTTATTGAATCCGTAGTTCGCAAATGCATCCAGCAAATCGAAGAGTCTATTACCCTCTTCCTTCGGCACCCCGTTCTTTTCTGCGCCATCAACGAAGAGCTGCCGCTGACGCTTCATCTCCTCGGCGTCTTTTTTACCCATCGCTCGGCGGAGTAGGTCGGCGCCGCCCAACGAATAGCCCGCCACCTCCGAAGCGATCTGCATGATCTGCTCCTGATAGACGGGGATGCCGTAGGTTTCGGCCAGAATCTTCTCCAACCACCGCGCGGAGTTGGGGAAGCCGTCCTTGACGTAATCGACCTCCTCGACCCCGTGGTGGCGGCGGACGTAGGTGGGGATGTTCTCCATCGGGCCGGGGCGGTAGAGGGCCGACAGGGCGATGATGTCGGCGAGGCGGCGCGGCTTGAGGCGGCGGGAGGCGTCGGCGATCCCTGCGCCTTCTAGCTGGAAGACGCCCTTGTTGTCGCCGCGTGAGAGCAGTTCGAAGGTCTTCTCGTCGTCGAAGGGGATGGTGTCGAAGTCGATCTCGATGCCGCGCGACTCGCGCATGATGCGCTTGGCCTCGTCGAGGAAGGACAGGGTGCGCAGCCCCAGAAAGTCCATCTTGATCAGGCCGATGTCCTCGACCGCCTTCATGTCGTACTGGCAGACCATGCCCTCGCCCGACGTGTCGCGCATCACGGGCACGAGGTCGGTGAGCTGCGTCTTGCCGATCACGACGCCCGCCGCGTGGACCGAGGCGTGGCGGGTCAGACCCTCCAGCTTCAGGGCGAACTCGTACGCCTCCCTGAGCTGGGCGTCCTCTTCGAGCATCTGCTGGATGTCGGGCACCGCGTCGCGCGCCTGCTCCAGCGAGTAGGACTTACCGAACTTGATGGGGATGAGTTTGGAGACCTTATCGACCTTGGCGTATTCCAGGCCCATCACGCGCGCCACGTCCTTGAGGCACGCCTTGCTCGCCATCGTCCCGAAGGTGGCGATCTGGGCCACCCGGTCGTCGCCGTACTTGCCCTGCACGTACTCGATGACCTCGCCGCGCCGGGCGTCGTTGAAGTCGATGTCGAAGTCGGGCATGGAGATGCGGTCGGGGTTGAGGAAGCGCTCGAACAGCAGCTCGAATTCCAGGGGGTCGAGGTTGGTGATGCGGATGGCGTAGGCGACGAGCGAGCCCGCGCCCGACCCGCGCCCCGGGCCCACGGAGATGCCCTGATCCTTCGCCCAGTTGATGTAGTCGGCGACGATCAGGAAGTAGTCGGGGAAGCCCATGTTGTTGATGACCGAGAGTTCATACTCGGCCCGGCGCAGGACGACGAGGGCGTGGGTGTGGTGAGCCTTGGTCGTCTCCTCCACGTCGGCCTCGGGGTCGAGTTCGATACTCGTGTCGCTGTCGCCCCGCCGGGCCTTGCGGCAGTCCTCGTGGGCATAGGCGGGGAGTTGACCCGCCTCGGCCTCCGCCTCCATGACCTCCAGCGCCGGGTATTTGGTGTACTTCTCCCCCGCGTCCTTGCCTCGCCCCTCCCAGACACTGCCCATGAAGGCGAGGAGGGTGAACAGCGTTTCGAGGTCGCAGGTCTTGGCGTCGCAACCTCGCACGCGGGAGAGGACGCGCGCCCTGTCCTCCGTACCCAGCGCCTCCAACGACCGCTGAGCGTAGTCGCGGAGCAGGTTCTCCGTCGCGTGCGCCGGATATCGCTTCACCGTGCCGCGGTACGTCTGCACCCGCAATTCCTCGGCCATCGTGCGGCCTTCCGGGATGGGCAGGGCGGGCATCTGGTACACCCGCTTCTTGCCCACGGGCAACTCGACGTTGCACATCTGGGCGATCCGGGCGGTGTTGTCGAAGGGTTCCTCGCCCCACTCGGCGACGGGGAGGGCCGCCTGCATCTCGTCCAGGCCCTTCACGTAGAACTCCTCGCAGGGGAACTTGAAGCGGTTCTCGTCGGCGAGGGTGGCCTTGGTCTGGATGGCGAGCAGCGTCTCGTGGGCGGTGGCATCGGTCTTCTTGACGTAATGCCCGTCGTTCGTGGCGACCATGCCGATGCCGAGTTCCTGCGCCCAGGCCTTGAGAATCGGGTTGTTCTTCCGCTGCTCGGTCAGACCGTGATCCTGAATCTCGATGAAGTAGTTCTCGCCGAAGAGGTCGCGGTACCACAGAAGGCGTGCCCGCGCCTCGTCCTCGCGCCCCTGGAGCAGGAGTTGCTGCACCTCCGAGCCCAGGCAGCCGGAGAAGGCGATCACGCCCCGGTGGTGCTCCTGAAGCAGCTCGTGGTCGATGCGCGGCTTGTAGTAGTACCCCTCGGTGTAGCCGCGCGAACTCAGGCGGCAGAGGTTCTGGTAGCCCTCGAAGTCGCGGGCGAGCAGGGTGAGGTGGAAGATGCCCTTCTCGCCGCTGACGCCCGGCTTCTTGTCGCGCCGGGTGCCGTGGCCGGGGACGACATAGGCCTCGTAGCCCAGGATCGGCTTGACGCCCATGCCGGTCGCGTAGTTGTAGAAGTGGACCGCCCCGTGCATGTTGCCGTGGTCGGTCATGGCGCACGCCGGGTCGTTGGGCGTGACCTCCTTGACCCACTTCAGGAGGTCTTTGAGCTTGGCCGCGCCGTCGAGGAGGCTGTACTGGGTGTGCTGGTGCAGGTGCGCGAACTTTCTGGGGCCGCAGCAGGAGCCGTCCGGCAGATGAACATGGGGCTGAGCGGGGTCGGCGGCGGTCATACCCAGAGTCTAGGCCGAGGGCAGGAGGGCGAGGGTGACCTCGGAGGTTGACGGCCCAACCGGGGCCTAGTCTCGAAGACACGTCCTGGAAACCCCGATAGGCCCGATCTCTCACCACGCCCAGCACGGGTGCCGCTGCCCCCACGGCACCCCCTCAGGGTCGAGGCGGGCCGCGGCTCCTCCCCATAGCACAGAGTCCGAATCTCACCCAGAGGCGGCGTTGCCAACGGTCAGCCTGGGGCGGACGCACCCTCAAGTCCTTGAAGCAAGTTCAGGCCGGGTGGAGAATTGTTATTTTTCTCGCTATCGGGTCTATAATCGAAGACCTCATGAGGCGAAATGTGCGCTTCTCACGAGAATTGGGTACAGTATGGGGACCCATGAAGCCGCATGTCATCTTGCTCTCATCTCTTCTGTCGTGCGGAGTGGCGGGGTCCTGGGCAGGGGCGCAGACCGATCCCTTCCAGCGCGTGGCGCCCGCCCAGACCACGCCCTCGCTTCGGGGCGCGCCGCCTACCGCGGCCCCGGCGAGCGGCGCGGCCACTTCGGCGGGTGCGCCGTCTTCCTCGGGAACCCTGAGCCTGACGGGCATGGCGGACGCGACCTTCGGGCTGCCGCGGGCGAGCAGTGACGGGAGCCTGACGCGGGTGGTGTTCGACCTCGCGGCGGGGGTGACGTACCAGCTCACGCCGACCTTCGGGGGGCTGAGGATCGACGTGCGGGGGGCGCGGGTGCTGCCCGCCGTGAGCGCGCGGCTGGGCACGAGTGTGGCGGAGTACCGGGCGGGGGGCGGGCAGGTCACGCTCGTGACGCCATTTCCGCTCTCGCTGACGGACGGCTGGCGGGCTTCAGAGACGACGGTGGCGACCGGGGCGCGGGTCTTGATCGTGGAGTTCGCCCCGACGCTGGCGGGAGGAGCGAGTCCCTCGCAACGGGCGTTCGTGCGCGCGACGGCGGCGCCCGTAACCCCAGACGCGCGCAGCGTCCTCTCGGCGCCGCTGAGTTCGGTGGCGACGGTCACGGCGGCCACGGCCACGCCCGAGCCGCCCGCCGCGGTTCCGGCCCCGGTGCTGGCCCGGCCCGCCACGCCCGCGCCTCTGCCCGAGGGGCTTCCGCCGGGCGACGCGGTGTCGGCGGCAGGCAGGGCGGCCACGCCCCCGCCCGCCCCGGCCCTCCCCGGTCAGGAGAGCGGCAAGCCGAGCCCCCTGAGCGGACGCGCGCCGGGCAGCCCGCAGGCGGGGGCGGCGCTCACCGTGCCCCGCCTGGGTAAGAATCCGGGGCTCACGCGGGTGGTGATCGACCTGCCGCCGGGGGCGAGTTACCGGATGGTGCCGGGCGGGGTGGGCCTGCGGGTGGAGCTTGCGGGGGTGAGCGCCGCCCCGCAGACCGGGCAGAACGTGAGCCCCGAGCTGCGCGCGTGGCGCTTCGAGCCGACCCCGGAGGGCGTGGCGGTGACGCTGCTGACGGGCACGCCGCTGACCTCGCGCAGCGGGGGGCGGGCGCAACTGCTGCCCCCGGCGGGGGGGAGTGAGCGCTCGCGGCTCGCCATCGACCTCGCCCCGGCGCTGGCGGACCTGACCCCGTTGACGCCCAGGGAGCGGGTGATCGCGGCGGTGCCGCCGGTGCCCGCCACGCGCGGCACGGCGATCCTGGCCCTGAGCGCGAGCCTCGTGCAGCCGCGGGTGGTGATCGACCCCGGGCACGGCGGGCGCGATCCCGGCGCGGTCGGCACGATCACCGAAAAGCAGGTCACGCTCGACGTGGCGCTGCGTGTGCGGGCCCTGTTGCGGGCGGCGGGGGTGGACGCGGTGCTCACCCGCGAGACCGACACGGCCCTGCACGCCAACAAGGCGACCGACCTGGAGTTGCGCGCGAGGGCGGGCACGCCCGGCACCCAGCTTTTCCTGAGCATTCACGTCAACGCCCTGGAAGCCCACTCGGCCCTACGCGGCTACGGGGTCGAGACGTGGTGGAACCCCAACCACCCGCTGTCGAGCAGCTTCGCCGCGATCATCCAGCGGAGCGTGGTGGGGGTCACGGGGGCTTTCCCGCGCGGGCTCAAGGGCAACCGTTCCCTCTCGGTGCTGCGCAACAGCCGCGTTCCCGCCGCGCTCGTCGAGATCGGCTACGCCAGCCACCCCGTCGACGGCCTGAACCTCCAAGACGAGAACTACCTCGACCGCGTGGCCCTCGGCGTCGCGCAGGGCATCCGCGAGGCGCTCGTCAGCGGGGTCACGGCGGGGGGCGGGGCGGCGGGCAAGTAACCCGGAAGCGGGGCCGCCGAAGGGGCGCGGGGACGGGAAGTCCCCAGCGCCCCTCTCTTGATGGGTTCAGTGGCGGGCCGGGTCGGAGGCCACCTCGGCGCTCGCCGCGGCGGCGCGGTGGACGAGCGGCATGATGGTGAGCCCCTGGACGGCGATGGTGAAGAGCACCACGGCGTAGGTGGCGGTGACGACGTGGGTGCGGTAGGGGCTCTCCGGCAGGCCGAGGGCGAGGCTGATGGCGATGCCGCCGCGCAGGCCGCCCCAGGTCAGCAGCCGGACGGTGTAGGACCCGTACCCCTCGCGGGAGCGCACGAGCGCGAAGGGCAGGGCAACGCTCAGCCAGCGGGCGGCGAGGGCCACCCCGATCAGCAGCACGCTCGCCACGATCTGCGGGCCCGTCGTCTCGGTGAGGAGCACGTCCAGGCCGATAAAGGCGAAGAGCAGGATGTTGAGCACCTGGTCGATGGTCTCCCAGAAGCCCTCGATGTGGGCGCGCGTCTGGGCCCCGAAGGCGCGGCTCTTGGTCGCCGAGATGACCAGCCCCGCGACCACCATCGCCAGCGGCCCGCTGATGCCCAGCGCCGAGGCGGCGACGTACCCCCCCACGACGAGCGCGAGCGTGATGAGCACCTCGACCGCGTGCTGCTCGATGGAACGCAGCAGCGCGTAGCCCAGCCCGCCGAGCAGCGCGCCGAAGAGCAGGCCGCCCAGCGCCTCCCGCACGAAGAGGGTCAGGGCCCCCGCCACGCCGGGTTCCGCGTGGGTGCCGCCGACGCCCGCCAGTCCCGCGAGCACGAGGAAGATCACCACGCCCACCCCATCGTTAAAGAGGCTCTCGCCCGCGATCAGGGTCTCGATCCTGGCGGGGACCCGCGCGCGCTTGAGCAGATCGAGCACGGCCACCGGGTCGGTGGGGCTGATGAGCGCCCCGAAGAGCAGCGACCAGATCAGGGGCACGTTCAGGCCCACGAGCGCGAAGACGAAGTAGGCCGCGAAGCCGATCAGAAAGGTACTGATCAGGGTGCTCAGGAGCGCCAGCGTCAGGATGCTCACCCGCTGGCGCAGCAGCTGGGTCGCGTCGAGGCTCAGCGCCCCCGCGAAGAGCAGGATGCTGAGGATGCCGTTGAGCACGAAGTCGGTGAAGTCGAGCGTTTCCAGAAGTCCCGCCGCCCAGCCGCGCAGGCCGGGCACGCCGAGCGCGTCGAGCAGGATCAACCCGATGCTCGCCAGGGCCCCCGCCAGGGTCACGCCCACGGTGGTGGGAAAGCGCAGCGTGCGCTCGTTGAGGTACGCCAGCACGGCGGTCACGCTCAGCAGAACGGCGAAGGCGGTCAGCATGGGGGTTACTCTAGCTGTCCCGCCGCCCGTTCCCCGTCACGGACGCAGCTCTGGAGAAGTCCACTCACGAGGACAGGTCAGGCCCCGTCCAGGCCCAAGTCTTTGATTTGCTGTCTTCCAAAAGAGGTCAAGGAGTACAGTTTCTCTCGTCCTTCCCAGCTCACCGTCTCTATTTCCCCTGTGAACGTCCGGTGGCCTGAACCACCCAGACCATCGTTCATCCGTGAGTTCACGTGTGGGCGCAGCGTCTCCATCTTGAGGTGTGGAACCTGTTGCCACACCTCGCGCGACCTGAAGGATGTCCGTCCTGTTTGTCGCTCTAACAACAGAAAAGCCCGCAGAATATCTCTGCGGGTCTGCGAAACGGGGCGACGGTGACGAGCCATGTGACGAGAGGGTTAACGCCAGCCGTTTCCGACCGGCGAAGGTTCCTCAGTCGCGTTCGCGCTCACGTTCGGCGTTGAGCTGGGCTTGGAGCTGGGCCTGCTTCTGGCGCACGTAGTCCTGGTGGAAACGGCCCTCGTCCATCAGGTCGGTCCCGACGGTGAGCTTGCCGGTCGCCAGCTCGCGCATCGCCTGGGTCACGAGGTTGCGGGTGCGCACCCGCTGCTCGACGGGAAGCACGCTGGGCGCCCCCGAACGCAGTTGCAGGGCGCGTTTGGCGGTCACGACCGACAGCCGGTACTTGCTGTCGGTGAGGGAAAGCAACTTGTCGATGTCCTGCTCGGCCACGGTATTACCCCTTTCGGTCCGGCGGGCCCGCCCCGACAACGCGTTGGGGCGGGCGAGCACCGGTCGCGGCGCCGGGAGCGGCGCGCTTCAGCCGTTGAGTCTACCCCGGGACCGGGGGGTCCGACCACCCTGGGAAGATGAGGGCGTGGTCAGGCCCGGCGCCCCCTCTCTCCAGCCAGGCCTTGCCCCCCTCCCCTGCGAATGTCTACAGTGGGGCATGCACCTCATCGACCTGCCCGCCCTGCTCGCGACCGCAGGCTACGCGGGGATCCTCGCCATCGTCTTCGCGGAGACCGGCCTCCTGCTGGGCTTTTTCCTGCCCGGCGACAGCCTGCTGATCATGGCGGGCATCGTCGCGGCGGGGGGTGCCCTCGACGTGCGGGGCGTGGTGGCGGCGGTGGTCGTCGGGGCGATTCTGGGGGACACGGCGGGCTACCTGATCGGGCGGCGCTTCGGCCCGGCGGTCTTCCGGCGGCGGGACGCGCGCCTCCTGCGCCCGGAATATCTGACCCGGACCCAGGCGTATTTCGAGCGCTATGGCCGCCTCGCGGTCGTCGTGGCCCGCTTCATCCCGGTCGTGCGGACGGTGACGCCCACCCTCGCGGGGGTCGGGCGGATGCCGTACCCCACCTTCTTGGGCTTCAGCGTGCTCGGGGCGCTGCTGTGGGGCGCCGGGGTGCCGCTGGCGGGCTACGGGCTGGGCGGGCTGATCCCACACCTCGACCGCTACGTCCTGCTGCTGGTGGCCGGGGTGCTGCTCGTTTCCGCCGTGCCCGTGGCGCTGGAGTGGCGGCGGGCGCGCGGGCCGGGCTGAGCCCTCAGCGGCGCAGGTTGCCCAGGGCCCGGCGCGTCTCGGGGAAGGCCAGCACCACGGAGGCGAGCGAGGCCACGGTCGCCACCTGGCAGTAGACGCACAGGGCCTTGTTCTGCGCCCACTCCTCCCGGCCCAGTTCGAGGGAGGTCAGGGCGTCGCCCGCGATCTTGAGGCCCATCGCCACAGGCAGCAGCGGCAGGTCCGAGGCCCGGTCCTTGCCGCCCGCCGCCGCGAGCCACGCGGTCACCCCGTAGTTCACGACCATCATCAGGGCGTCGGGAGTCATCAGGCGCTTGTAGGCGTAGTCGGAAGCGTCCACCCGGGCCGAGTCGAAGGGGCCGGGCGGGTCGGGCAGATCTTTGAGGATGCCCGTCTGGTACAGGGACACGATCTGCCCCATCGCCACACCGAGCAGAGACAGCCCGACGATCCAGCGGCGCCGCTGGAGGTCGGGGGTGTGGGCTTGGCGCAGTTCACGGCTGAGTTGGGTGGGGTCCACGGCTCGTTCCTCCCTCGCGGGCGCGCGGGGCGCCCGTGCCCATCCACTCTTCCGGCCACAGGTCAATGCGCGGATGAAAGGCGCTTGGCCTTGCCTTGGCCCTGGAGAGGAGCGGGAGTGATCCCCGGGGCCGGGCAGGTGGGCGGACAGCCCGCGCAGCGCCCTGCGGGTCTGTCAGGTCGCTGACGGCCCCAGGGGGCGCGGGCGGGCACGATGGGGCGGGACATCATGCCGCCCGACCTCCCTTCCCCCACCCGGCTGCGCCTGCGACCCGAGACGCTGGCGGGCTGGGTTCGGCTGCGCTTTGCCGGGGACGCTCTCCTCGCCCGACAGGCCCGGACCCTGGCGAACCTTCCGCCCGGCCTGACACCCGCCGAGCGCGCGGAGCGGCAACGGGAGGCGAGCCGGGTGATCCTCAGGCACCTGGGGGTGCGGCTGGAGAGTCAGGGGCTCGAACACGCGCGGGGCGGGCCCTTCGTGGTGGTTGCCCTGCACGAGAGCCTGCTCGACGTTCCGGCGCTGCTGACGCTGCCGCTGGAGCTGCGGTTCGCCGCGCGGGATGAGGTCTTCTCCTGGCCGCTCGTCGGCCCGGCGATCACGCGGCTGGGGCACCTCTGCATCCGCCCGGAAAGCGGGGCCGCCGCCTACCGCCACCTCCTGACGGCGGGGCGCGCGGTGCTCGCGGGCGGGGAGAGCCTGGCCCTCTTTCCGCAGGGTTCGGTCCTCGGGGTGGAGACGGCCTTTCAGCGGGGAGCCTTCACCCTCGCGCGGCACCTGCGCGCACCCCTCCTGCCCGTGGTGCTGACGGGCGGGCACCGGGTCTGGGAGCACCCCTTCACCCCGACCCTGCGCTACGGCCAGACGGTCGGGCTGCGGGTGCTGCCGCCCGTCCCCGTGCCGCAGGTGCTCGATGAGCCCCCCGACGTCCTGCGAAGCCGGATGCAGCGCGAGATGAAGCGCGTGGCCCTCTCGGGAAGCCTGCCCGCGCCCCGCCGCTATGACCCTGAACGCGACGGCTATTGGGACGGCTACCGCTTCGACATCGACCCGGCCTTCCCGGAGGTGCGGGACCGCATCGAGGCGCGGCGCCTGCTCCGGCGGGGCGCGACGGCGTGAGGCTCCGGGGCCTCGCCTGTCCGCCCCACCCCAAAGGACACAAAAGAAAAGCCCGCCCTGAACCGGACGGACTTTTTCTGGAGCCAGGGGTCGGATTTGAACCGACGACCTACTGATTACGCTCCAGCCGGGCCAAACGTCAAGCAGACACCCGTCCCCAGCGGGCTTTCTCCCGCCGTTGTGCTCGCCGTGAAGGTAAGTCTGTAGGACACCCGCTGTCAAGTTTCGACCGCCGACATGCCGTTGATAAAAAGGCTTATCAACGTAACACCGCCCAATCTGCCCTACCGTGCCAGTTGTTGAGGCTTCCCTACCGAACGGTAAGGAACTCCAGCGCGGTGCGGAGGGACAGTACGTCGAGTACCTGCGCTGAATCTGGGAACCACTCGAAACTTTCCCACGGGACGCCGCCTGTCTCCAGACAGGAGCGCGACCGCCAGTACTACCTCGCCAACCGTGAACGCCGCATATGGTTTAGCCGTCCCTTTCAAGGGCAGTGACAGCGTGTAAAGGAAGGCCAGCTAGCTTCTTTTGTCAAAACACCGACACCATAGACTGTCCTAAGCAAGCACACCGGCCCCGGCAACCGCTGGGGCTTTTCGTTTGCTCGCATTGCACCCACTGGGTGCAAGAGGAGAAGACATGTTGGAACAAATTTGCACTATCGCCCGGTATGCCGACGACCGCAACCTCAGCCGAAATACCGTCAAGTCATGGGTTGCACGTGGGCAACTGCCCACCGTCGTCATTGCCGGGCGCACCTTCGTCATGAAGAACGCACAGCCCACACACAGCCCACGCGTTCCAGTCCGGCAGGCCGGGCAGTAATGGCCTCCGACGCATGGTTCACATGGTGCCGGGACTACGGGCGGGCCGCGGAGGTCTGGACCCTTCCGGGGCTGAGGCGGCGGGCGGAGGCGCGGGGCTTTCGCTTTACGGACAACACCGCCCAGCGGCAAGCCTTCGACTTCACCCTTGAGCGCCGGAGCCGCCGCCTATGGGGGGACGTGAAGCGGGCGGGCCGGAGGGCTTGCAACTTCCCCACCGTCAGCCTTGAAACTCTGAGCAACCGGGGAGAGCGGTCCTGGGCCTTCCGCCTTGACGTGCTCTGCGTGGTGAAGGAGGAACCCACCGGGACCCGCGTCTATTGGGTCAACCTTCGGAAGTACCGGGAGGACACCGCCGACTTCACCGCGTTTCAGGCTGGGGAAGCGTCCACCATGCCGGGGCCGGAAGGGTCCACCGTCCTCAACGTGCAACTTGCGGCCCTTGAGCGGCGCGGCTGCCTGGAAGACGTGACGGCGGAGTTTACCGCCGCCTACCGGGAAGACCACGGGGACACGCCACCGGAGAGCCTGTTCACCCCGTCACCGGAGCGTGACGCACAACCTATGCCGCCGCTGGCTCTGCCTTCGCTCGCTCGACCATAAAGCCCCGGACCTCACCGGGGCTCTGCCGTGCACTGCTCTGAACTGTAGGAGGTTTCGAGCATACCGCACGGCCTTTCCTTTTGGAGTGCTGTGAAGACACACAACCTCGACACCCGCATGACCTCCCGTGCGTTCCGTGAGGCGGTCCTCGACGTGTACCCGGACGCCGCCTACAAGCCGGAGCGTCTGCGCTTGCTGCTCCTGCTCCTCCTGTGCCCCTGGGTGGACGCTGAGGGCCGCACGGTACTCGACTACAGCCAGCTAGCGGCATGTGGCAACGCTGACAGCAAGGGCCGGAACTTCAAAGCCGCTGACCTTCTCACAGACTTTGAGGCGCACGTCATGCCGCTCAGTCTCACCGGGCCGGAGTGGCGAAGTAAGGCCAGCTTGAGCCGCGCCCGTACTGCCCTTCCCGTTTGGCCTCAGACGGTCCTAGACGCTCTCCGGGCTGAGCTTGAGGCGCATAGCCGGGACCGGCTACGGGACGCCGTGTACTTCGTTTCAGGACGGCCCTACAAGCCGCGTCAACACCGGGAGCAACTGACCATGTACCGAAGACAAGCCCTTGAGGAACTGCTCGCCCACGACCACCCCGCTCTCGACCTCATGAGGTACGCCAACAGCCAACAGGGGACGGTGTTTGCTCGCATGGTGGAAAAGCACGGGGACGCGGCACGGGCCGCGGCTCTCAGGCTGAGCAAGCCCGGCCCCGACGGACAGCCCGACCCGGTAGCCACACAGGCGGCCCAGTGGCACGCCCTGCGCATACTGCACGGGCTGGAGAGTGAAGCCCAACCCTTCTACAAGCCCAGCCGGACAGGCAAGACGGCGCGGGTGTTCGCCGACGGGCTCTCCTACCTGGGGCTGAGCAAGCCGGTACGCCGTGCCCTCATGCCGGACTGCCCGGAGCTTGACCTGACAAACGCCCAGCTTGCCATAGCGGCGCAGGACTGGGAGGTCCCGGAGGTACAAGCCTTCCTCTCGACTGGGGCGAAGGTGTGGCCGGAACTGGAGCGGCACTTCCAGCTTGAGCCGGACACGTACAAGCCCGTACTGAAGTCCACCCTGTACGCGCTGCTGTTCGGTATGGAACGGGGCGCCATTGTGCGGCACCTGGCACACGGCGGGGCAGGCGAGCATGGGCGCGGCATTGGAGAGGAGAAGGCGGGCAGGCTGTTCGACCACCCGCTCATAGGGGCGCTGTACCGGGCAAGAGAGCGCCAGCTAGCCTCCCTCAAGGAAGCGGGGCACGCTCGGACGGTCTTTGGGCAGACGTTCCCGGTGACGGACGGGGAGAGCGCACGCTCAGCCTTAGCGGCACAGGCTCAGGCGGTGGAGCTATGGCTCCTCCTCCCGGCTGTGGAACTGCTAAGGGGCAACCGGGACCTAACCCTAGTGGCGTGGCAGCATGACGGCTTTACCGTCCACAGTTCCGACAAGAGCAAGACGGAACGGTACGTCAGGCAGCTACAGGACGCGGTGCGGGAAAGAGCGGAGCAAGCGGGGTACTGTACCCGGCTGGAACGTTCGGAGTAGTCGGCGGGGAGAGGCGCACAAGCTGGCAGGACGGAACGGGTGGGAGCAACAGACGCGGAGCGGCGGACGTGAAGCGAGGGTGTACTGTCCTGAGCTTCTCGGACGGGGTGTGTCTCGCTCTCCTCGCTCGGCTACGGCTAGCCTCGCTCGGTACTGGCACGGCCTAGGGCTTAAGGTCTTCGACCTACGCCCTGCCTCGCTTCGCTCGGACACTGGGAGGTGTCCTGACTGCTCCAGCTATGGGGCTCTCTGGTCTGCCTGCCTTGCTCTGCGGGGGTCGCTCTGCTCCCCCCATAGAGTCGTACGGCTGAGAGAGGGAGAAAGCTAGAAACACTGTGCTGGACGGTGTGGAAGGGGTGTCGAGCTTCCGGGCGGGTCTGCACATTTCCCCCGCGGGTTGCTCCTGGCTCCTGCTGGCGTTGGGGTGGCTCTCAGCGGCAGGCGGGCAATTGCCCACTACGCCTTGTCTTCCCTTTTTGCCCGGCCCTCAAGAAGTCGCCCCAACAGCTCTCGCTCGGCTTCTAAGACCGCCTGTATGCGCGGCAAGTTGTACTTGGGCATGTACGGGTTACGTCCGTCACCCCATATGGCGGCAGCTACGGGGTCTATGTACCAGCGGCTACCGACCCTTTCGGAAACAAGCTCAAAGTCGCCCCGCTTGCGGCGCGTGCGTAGTGTCTCCAATGGTATGTCGAGCATGTCGGCACACTCCCGCAACGTTACGTAGCCTTCCGGTGGCTTCATGGTCGGAACCTGTAAGCCGGGAACTGGTTCACTGCTCCAGAACACGCCCCCACCCCGCCGCATATGGGGCACAGGCACGGAAGCGGGCAGGCGGTCAGCGGGACGCGCGGCGCAAGCTGGGCTTGTCTCACCGTCAGGCGTGGTTGTGGGTCTTCCATACCCTCATGCTACGGACGGCACCGGGGGCGGTGTGCAAGCGCAAGCCCCGCCCAGCGCGGGAAACGCGGAGCGGGACTGCCCGGAGGGGAGGGGGTGGGGTCGCGCTGCGCCTCACACGGTCGCCACATTGGCAAAAGACGCATGAGAGGCACGGCGGGCAGAACATTGGGGGGCGGTGGCTCGCCGCCCGCTGCTCGACGGACGGGGGAGGGGGTGCCCCGGTGGGGGGGTGCTTTTTTCTGGCGAGGACGTACCCCGGGGGGTAGGAGGTCGAAACACAGGAAAGGGTGCTTCCCGGCAGAACGGCTCTCATGTGGCTCAGGACGTGCGGGGGCACTCCGGGGCGGGGTCAGAGCTTGCCGGGGCCTTCCTGGGCCTCCTGTGCGGTTCTAGAGCTGTTCCTCCGGCGGGCTATGTTCGGGAAAGTCCGCGGGCAGACTGTAAATGACGTGTCGCTCACAATTGAGGGTGCTGACAATGGCGTCGGGGGAGAGGGTCAGTTCCTCGGCGGTTTCGTACTCGAAGACAAGCGGCATGTGGGCTCCTGGGTTGCACATAAACGGGTGCAAGGTAATAGGCGGCGGGTCAGGGAAAGTAGGGTCAGGAGAGGTCTAAGAGGCGCTACGCACACAGCCGAGCATTTCTCCAACAAAAAGTCAGAAAGGAAAGCCGGCTGGGTTCTTTGTCAGTAACGTTGCTCCCCGAACATGACGCGGACAAGCGGAGAGTGCCGGGCGTGTCCTTTTTGAAGGTCTTCGCGGCTGAGGTTTACGTAACGGAGTGTCATTCTTAGGTCTTGCATCTGGATAAGGTGAGTGAATACCCGTGCTGGCGCAGGAATTCTTCCTCTCGACAGACCTGTGCAGCGAGTCGTTGAATGACCAGCAGGGGCAGGGCCACCCGGGCGGCGACTTC
>NZ_PNOR01000055.1 GCF_002869765.1 Deinococcus planocerae
CCCCGACGACGAGCGCCAGGGAGGGGCGGCCCGCCAGGTCACGCACGAGCGTGCGGCCCTCCAGCCGCGCGGCGTCCCGGGCCCGGACGAGCACCCCGCCTGGGGCGCCCGGCCCCGGGGCCGCAGGTTCGACCTGAAGCGAGAGCCGGGCGTCGCGTTTGAGGTCGCCGAGCAGCGCGGGGGTCAGTTGCCGGCCCATGATCAGGGTGCCCGCCGCCGGACCCCCGCCCGCGCTCGTCAGGATGGGGCGGGCGGCGAGCAGCCACGCTCCCGAGGGCAGCGTCACCACGCCCTGGCGCGTGTCCGTCTCTCCCCGGGGCATTAGGAGGGGCCGGGGGCCGCGCAGCACCTCGCGGGTCAGCGTGGCGGCGGGGACGGGGCGGTGCGCGGCCAGGTCGTAGGCGCGCGCCGTGACCACCCGGCCCCGGCGGTCGAGGAACACCAGCAGGTTGAGACGGCCCGCCTCGAAGCTGCTGGGCACCAGGTTCGAGGTCTGGTAGGCGCGGGTGGGGCGATGCACGTACGCGTAGGTGTCGTCCCAGGTGGACCAGTTCGCGACGTAGGTGCTCAGGCTCGCCAGCTCGCTGCTCAGCGCCTGCCCGACCCGCAGGGTGTCGGCGTGCATCCGCCGCTCTTCCTGGCGGTCGAAGTGCTCGATCACCAGGGTGGGAAGCAGGGCACTCAGGCTCAGCATCAGGCACAGCCCGGCCAGCGCCAGGGCGAGCAGCACCTTGAGCCGCAGCGGAAAGCGGACCACCGGGTCGAGGCCGCCCGGCGGCGGGGGTGCGGCGTGGAACTCGGGTGGGGCCATACTTCTCCCAGGCTAAGGACGCCCGTCTGCCAGGAATCTGACGGCGTGGAGCGGCGCCGCCCCTTGAGCGGGCGTTCACCCGGCCCGCAGAAAACAGGGGCGGCGGGAGAGCGTCCTCGCGTGGGCCGGGAAGTCGGGGCCACTCCGTCCGGGCAGGCCAACCCCACGGGTTCTCTCCTCCCGGCGTCGGCGCTCGTCGCCCCAGGCCGGGTGCGCCGGAACGGGCCCGGGGGCGGCGACGGCTTCCCCGCCAAGCACGTATGGTGGGGAAAGCACCCTTGCTCGTCCTCGACCGGCGCGCGGCCCCGACCGGCGCGCGGCCCCGACCTCGGGCGCGCCCCGACGGTTTTCTCACCCCCTTTCCCGAACTGGAGGCCCATGCAAATCTTCGACCCGACGATCTTTCCGGTGCTGGCGGCGGACGGGCTGACGAACGGCGCGGTGTACGCCCTGCTCGCCCTGGCGACCGTGCTCGTCTTCGCGGTGACGCGGGTGATCTTCGTGCCGCTCGGCGAGTTCGTGGTCTTCGGCACGCTGACGCTGGCGTCTTTTCAGCTCGGGCGGGTGCCGGGCACCCTGTCGCTGCTCCTCGTGGTGCTGGCCCTCGCTGCCGGGATGGAGGCCTTCACCCGGGCGCGGCGGGGGCAGGTCCGGGGGGCTCTGCTGACCCTGGGCGGCGCCGCCCTGCTCGGCGTAGCCCTCTTCGCCCTGGCCGGGTGGCTCGTGCCCCTGAGGCCCCCGCTGTGGGTGCAGGTGCTCCTGACCCTGGCGCTCGTGGCGCCGCTCGGGCCGCTGATCTACCGCACCGTCTACCAGCCGCTGCAAAACGCGACCGTGCTCGTCCTGCTGATCGCCTCGGTCGCCCTGCACCTCGCGCTGACGGGGCTCGCGCTCGTCTTCTTCGGGCCGGAGGGCTCGCGCACGCCCCCCTTCGCGGCGGGCAACGTCACGCTCGGGCAGGTTACGCTGAGCCGTCAGAGCCTGCTCGTGATCCTGGTCTCGGCCCTGCTGATGCTGGGGCTGTACCTCTTTTTCGAGCGCACCATGTCCGGCAAGGCGCTGCGGGCGACGGCGGTCAACCGCCTGGGCGCCCGGCTCGTCGGGATCAGCCCGTCCTCGGCGGGGATGTTGACCTTCACGCTCGCGGCATTGATCGGGGCGCTCGGCGGCGTCCTGATCGGCCCCAGCGTGGCGCTGAACTACGACTCGGGCTTCCTGATCGGGCTCAAGGGCTTTGTCGGCGCGATCATCGGCGGGCTGGTGAGCTATCCCCTCGCGGCGGCGGGAGCGGTGCTCGTCGGGCTGATCGAGAGTTTCGCGTCCTTCAGCCTCTCGGCGTGGAAGGAAGTCATCGTCTTCACCCTGATCCTGCCCGTGTTGCTGTGGCGCTCGCTCACCACCCGCCACCTCCCCGAGGACGAGGAGTGACCCGCCTCCCCGCCCGCTCGGTGCTGACGGCCCTCGTGGTCCTCGTCGCCCTGATCCTGCCGCTCGCGCTGCCCCTCTTCCAGGTCACCCTGCTCGTGAACATCCTGATCTTCGCGCTCGTGGTGACCGGGCTCGTGCTCCTCACCGGCATCGTGGGCCTCACGAGCTTCGGGCAGGCGGCCTTCATGGGGGTGGGGGCGTACACGACGGCGGTGCTGACCACCCAGGCGGGGTGGAGCCCGTGGCTGACCCTCTTCGCGGGCTTCGGCGTCACCGCCCTGCTCGCCCTGCTGCTCGGGCTCGCCACGCTGCGGATGCAGGGGCATTACCTCCCGCTCGCCACGATTGCCTGGGGCATCAGCCTCTACTACGTGTTCGGCAACACCCCGGCCCTGGGCGGCTTCACGGGCCTGACGGAGATTCCCCCGGTGGGCGTCTTCGGGCTGCGGCTCACCTCGCCGCGCGCCTTCGCGTACCTCGCGCTCGTCTGTCTGGGGTTGTGTGCCCTGGGCGCGCAGTTCCTGCTCTCCAGCCGCACCGGGCGGGCGATGCGGGCGCTGCGCGGCGGGCCCCTCGTCGCGGAGGCGTTCGGGGTGAACGTCTTTCGGCTGCGGGTGCAGGTCTTCGTGCTCGCGGCGCTGATGGCCTCGCTCGCGGGGTGGCTCTACGCGCACAGCCAGCGTTTCGTGAATCCCACCCCCTTCAGCCTGAACGCGGGCATCGAGTACCTGTTCATGGCGGTGGTGGGCGGCTCGCAGCACGTCTGGGGCGCCCTGCTGGGCTCGGGGCTGATCACCCTGCTGCGCGAGGGGTTGCGCGACTTCCTCCCCGCCCTCGTCGGCGCGCAGGGGAATTTCGAGGTGATCGTCTTCGGCGTCCTCGTCATCCTGACCCTGCAATTCGCGCGGCGCGGGCTGTGGCCCCTCGTCGAGCGGGCGCTGCCGCAGTCGCCCTTCCGGCTGCTCCCCGAGACGCGGCCCCTCCCCACCCGACCGAAGCCGACGCCGGGCACGCCGCTTCTGTCCGTCGAGCACGCCGTGAAGACCTTCGGGGGGTTGAAGGCGGTTAACGACGTGTCCTTCGAGCTGCGGGCCGGGGAAATCCTGGGACTCATCGGCCCGAACGGGGCGGGCAAGAGCACCATGTTCAACCTGATCACGGGGGTGAGTCCGGCGACGGGCGGGCGGATCGTCTTCGCGGGGCGGGACATCACCCGGCTGGAGGCGGTGCAGATTCACCGCCTGGGTCTCGCGCGCACCTTCCAGCACGTCCACCTGCTCCCCGACCTCACCCTGCTCGCGAACACGATGATGGGCGGCTACGCGCGGGGCCGGGCCGGGATGCTCGCCAGCCTCCTGCACCTGGAGCGCGCCGAGGAGGCCGCCCTGCAACACGAGGCGCTGCGGCAACTGCGCCGCGTGGGGCTGGGCGAGCAGGCCTTCACCCTCGCGGGAAATCTGCCGCTGGGGCAGCAGAGATTGCTGGAGGTCGCCCGCGCCCTCGTCGCCGACCCCACGCTGCTCCTGCTCGACGAGCCCGCCGCCGGGTTGCGCTACGGCGAGAAGACGGAACTCGCGGCGCTGCTGCGGCGGCTGCGGGACGAGGGGGTCACCCTCCTGCTCGTCGAGCACGACATGGACCTCGTGATGAACCTCGTGGACCGGGTGGTCGTGATGAATTCCGGCGAGAAGCTGGCGGAGGGCTCCCCCGCCCAGATCCGGACGGACGCCGCCGTGCGCGAGGCGTACCTCGGCGTGGAGCTGGAAGAGGGCGCGGCGTGACGGTGCCGCTCCTCGACGTGCGTGGCCTGCACACCCGCTATGGCCGGGTCGAGGCCCTGAGCGGCGTGAGCGTCCAGGTCCCCGCCGGGCACATCGTCAGCGTGATCGGCGCGAACGGGGCGGGCAAGACCACGCTGCTGAACTCGGTCATGGGCGTGCTGCCGTCGCAGGGCGAGGTCAGCTACGCGGGCCAGTCCCTGCGCGGCGTGCCCCTGGAGGGCCGGGTCTCCCGGGGCATCAGCCTCGTCCCCGAGCGCCGCGACCTCTTCGCCTCCATGACGGTCGCCGACAACCTGCAACTCGGCGCCTACAGCCGCCGCCGCGAGAACTGGCGTCCCGACCTCGAAGACGTCTACACCCGCTTTCCCCGGTTGCGCGAGCGCCGCACCCAGCTCGCGGGCACCCTGTCGGGCGGCGAGCAGCAGATGCTGGCGATTGGCCGGGCGCTGATGGGCAAACCGAAGCTCCTCCTCCTCGACGAGCCCTCGCTGGGACTGGCACCCCTGATCGTGCGCGACATCTTGAGGATCGTGCAGGGTCTCCGGGACGGCGGCGTCACCATTCTCCTCGTCGAGCAGAACGCGCGCGCGAGCCTCGCCATCAGCGACGAGGCGTACGTGCTCGAAACCGGGCAGGTGAAGATGCAGGGCCCCGCCGCCGAACTCGCCCGCAACCCGGAGTTGACGGCGAGCTACCTGGGGGGACGGTGAAACTCCTCCCACGGGGCAGGGTAGCGGCTAGAAGGTGCCCGCCGCCAAAGCTTTCGGCGAAGGCCTCAAAAGCTCCTCCCCCTTGAGGGGGGAGGTTGGGAGGGGGTGAACGGGCGGGGCGTCCGAGGTCAATGGGAAGGGTGAGGGTATCTTCTCGGCGTTGGGACGACTCGCCTGCCCCCCCTCCCCGGCCCTCCCCCACAAGGAGGGAGGGAGAAAAGAAACGGGGCCCCCCGCATTGGAGGGCCCACTTCCCTGCCTGCCTTACGGCGCCTTCGTCGGCGCGTGGTCCTTGGGGTCGGCCCAGGGGTCGAGGATGCACTTGATGCAGCCGTCGTGCTTGTGTTTGAAGATGTCGTAGGCGTGGGGCGCCTCGTCGATGCCCAGGCGGTGGGTGATGATCACGGTAGGATCGACCTCGCCGCGCTCGATGTGGCCGGTCAGCGTGTCGAGGTAACGGTGGACGTGGGTCTGCCCCGTCCGCATGGTGAGGCCCTTGTTCATGAAGGCCCCCACCGGAATCTTGTCCGCCAGCCCGCCGTACACACCGGGGACGCTGACGGTGCCGCCCTTGCGGCAGGCCATGATCGCCGCGCGCAGGGCGTGGGGGCGGTCGGATTCGAGCACCCGGGTGGTCTGCTTCACCGCGTCGGCCACGCCGCCGGGGCCGCCCGCGTGCGATTCCAGGCCCACGGCGTCCATCACGGAGTCGGGGCCGCGCCCGCCGGTCATCTCCTTGAGGCGCTCGAACACGGCGTCTTCCTCGTAGTTCAGCGTCTCCGCGCCGAGCTTCCGGGCCAGGTCCAGCCGCTCGGGGAAGCGGTCGATGGCGATGACGCGCCCGGCCCCGAGGACAAAGGCGCTCATGATGCCGAACAGCCCCACCGGACCGCAGCCGAACACGGCCACCACGTCGCCGGGGTGGATATTGCAGTTCTCGGCGCCCATGTACCCGGTCGGCAGGATGTCGGTGAGGAAGAGGACCTGCTCGTCGGTCAGCCCCTCGGGCACCTTGTAGAGGTTCTGGTCGGCGTAGACGGTCCGCGCGAACTGCGCCTGCCCGCCCGCGTACCCGCCCGTGATGTGCGAGTAGCCGTAGAGCCCCGACCCGGAGTAGCCCCACAGCGCCTCGGCAAGTTTGGGATTCGGGTTGGAGTTGTCGCACAGCGAGGTCAGGCCGTGCTGGCAGTACCAGCACTTCCCGCACGAGATCGGGAAGGGCACGACCACCCGGTCGCCGGGCCTAACGTCGCGGACTTCCGGGCCCACCTCCACGACCTCGCCCATGAACTCGTGGCCCAGGATGTCGCCGTGGACCATGCTGGGCACGTACCCGTCCACGAGGTGCAGGTCCGAGCCGCAGATCGCCGTGGCGGTGACCCGCACGATGGCGTCGGTGGGCTGCAAGATCTCGGGGTCGGGCACGTTCTCCACCTGCACGCGGTTGATGCCCTGCCAGACGACGGCCTTCACGTGGTCCTCCGGTTGTCGTACATCTTCGCCTCCGCCTTCATCACGCCCTTGCGGGCGCTGGGCTGTCCCTCGGTCGTGGGCTCCTGCCCGACCTCCAGCAGCCGCTTGAGCCGCCGCAGGTCCTCGCCCACCTGTGCGCCCGGCTCCTCGCCGAGCAGCCGCGCGACCACCGCGCCCAGGGTGCCCCCCGGCGGGCGGTAGGTCAGAGACACGTGGATCTCGGTGCCCCAGTCGCCCGGCGCGGGCCGGAACTCCACGTGGCCCTCGTTCGGCACGGTCGCCCCCTCCAGCGAGCGCCACGCGATGCGGCGCCCGGGCTCGTCCTCGGTGATCTCCGCGTCCCACTCGACCGTGGTGCCCGCCGGGGCCTTGGCGACCCAGTGCGACCGCCTGCCGTCCCCGCCCTGCACCTTCACCGATTCGAGGTGGTCCATGAAACGCGGCAGGTTCTCGAAGTCACGCCAGAAGGTGTAGAGCTCGTCCACCGACTTGCCGATGGTGACGGCCCGTGCCACGGCGATCTGGTCGTCCTCCGTGCGGCGGACCTGGGTGAGCGCGCTGCCGACGCTGCGGCCCATCGCCGCGCCCGAGAGGAGCAGGGCCCCGCTCGTGCCCAGGAAGACGCCCGAGTTCCCCCGCTGCCGCAGGCTCAGGAGAATCAATCCCACGCCCAGGCCGCCGAAGAGCAGCCGCTCGGCGGGGCTGGAATTCTGCGGGCTGACCTCGGTTCCGTTGGCCGTCGTCTGCGCCATCAGCCCTGCTCCCTTCCGGTAACCCGTTCCCAGAGGGTCGGGGGCTTTGCCTGCTCCAGGGTCAGCGCCCGGGCCACCAGCACGTCCACGACCGTGATTGCCGTGACCATCGCGAGCGCGTTGCCCGCCCGTTTGCGCGACGCGGGGTGGTCGTCCGTCTTCGCCGCGCCCAGGGTCGCGAGGTCGAGCACGTCGCCCGCCACCCGTGACCAGACCCAGGCTGCCCGCGCCCCCGGCTGGGTGAGCAGCCCCACCCCCGCCACGACTTCGCGCAGGCCGTACGCCCGCACGAGGGAGGCGCGCTCCTCCTCCACGCCCAGGAACCGGAGGAGCCTTCCGGGGGCGATCACCTCCACGGCGCCCAGCCCGATGCTGAACCAGCCCAGCCCGCGCGCCACTTGCTCTGCTGTCATCTGTGCCCTCCCTTCCAGGATGCCGCGAGACCCTCTCCCAGGTGGGGGAAGTTCTGCTGGCGAGGCTCCTATCGTTGCCCTCCCGGACGGGCGAGCACAAGAAGCTCCGCCTGTGCCGGGCCATAGGTTTACTTCACGTTGCTGCCCCGAACACAAACACCCGCCCCCCGTCCGCGTGGGGGGAGGCGACCTCGGGCCCCTCTGGCGCGGACGGCGACCGCTGCCGGGGCTGTGGGGCGACCCAGCCGGGCGGACGGCTGGCCCCGCCCCCGCCTCCGGGGCGTTGGACACGGGACACGGGCGAGGCGCCGCGCACAGCGAAGCGCCCCTTCCGCGTGGGAAGGGACGCTTGCCTGAGGGTGAATTTTGCTCTGCCGGGCGCTTACTGGTAGGTGGCGGCGCGCAGACCGTTGCTGACGGTCATCTTGACGTACATCCCGTTTTGCGCGTGGCGGCCCACCCGGCACAGGATCAGGTACGTTCCGGGGCGGTTGGCGGTGAAGCGCGTGTTCTGCGCCGCTCCCCCCGGCATCACGACGGTCGTCGCCGCGTCCGGGAAGGCCAGGCGCGCCTGCCCGATATTGGCGGGCAGCGCCGAACCCGCCACCACCGCGAAGTCGTGCGGCATCCGCCCGGCGTTGCTCAGGCTGACCTCGACGGTCCAGCCCAGCGGAACCGTGAGGGTCTTGTCGCCCTTGGCGTCGCCGTTGTAGTTCAGGCCGTTGTTGTGGCCGCCCTGCCCGGAGACGAAGTTGACCCGGACGGTCTTCGAGGTGGCGTCGGAGGTCACGACGGGCCCGGTCGCCGCTGGGGTGCTCCCCGAGGTCTGGGCGAGGGCGGAGCCGATCAGAAGTGAGGCAAGCAGCGCGAGTCGGTTCATGGTGTTCCTCCTGTGGGGCCGTGTCCGCTCCCCTGTGCGCGGAAGGGCGGCCCGGAGCGGTGCGTGGAATTCAGTCGAGGGAGAGCCCACCCAGCGTACCCGCCGGGCGGCCCGCCGGGAATGACAGGACGGGACGGCGGCATGTCTTTTTTTCCGCGCCTCCCCTGCCCGCCACACCGCCGGGAGGAGGTCGGGGACCCGCTCCGGCCCGCGGATGGGCCGGGCGATCAGGCCCACGTCCCCCGTTCCCGCGCGAATACACCTCGAGCGCCGCGCGCTGACCGTCCGGAGCTGACGGCCATCTGATCGCCTGCGCCACATTGTTGAGCTCGACCGGGTGCTATTCCCTTCTTACCGCCCCCCTGAAGTCTTTCCCGCGCGACGGCCTCCTCACGGCTGCCCGCGCAGACTTGGAGCCACGATGCATAAGCCCGACGCCGAACACCTCCCGGTCTGCGAACCGTCCTCCGCCGCGCCGTCCCCGCTGGCGCAGGCCCACCTGGGCGCGCAGGGCCCTCCCCCGCTCCTGGGGGGCGCTCCCGGGGAGTGGGACGCGCAGGCACCTTTGCGCGAGCTTCAGGTCCACCAGATCGAACTCGAACTCCAGAACGAGGAGCTGCTCCGGGCCAACGCGGAGCTGGAAGACACGCGCGCCAAGTACCTCGACCTCTTCGAGTTCGCACCCGTGGGGTACCTGACGCTCGACCGCCAGGGCATCGTGCAGGAGGCCAACCTGACGGCCTGCACGATGCTCGGCGTGCAGCGCGAGCGGTTTCTCAGCCGCCGCTTTCCCCTGTTCGTGGCGCCCGAGGGCCGCAGCCACTTCAACCTGCTTCTCAGAAGGGTTTTCGAGGCGCCCGACAAACGGGTGGGCGAGCTGACCCTGGAGCGGGCGGGGGGCGGCGCCCTCCACGTTCAGGTCGAGGCCGTCGCCTCCCAGGCCGGGGGGGAGCCCGCGGGGGGACACTGCCGCATGGCCTTGATCGACATCACGGCGCAGCGGCAGGCCCAAGACGCCGTGCTCGCCCTGAACCAGACGCTGGAAGAACGGGTCGAGGAACGCACCGCGCGGCTGCGAGACCTCGGCGCGGAGTTCGAGCGCTTCGCCCAGGCCGTCGCCCAGGACCTCCTCTCGCCGCTGCGGCACATCACCAGCTTCGCGCAGTTGCTCCAGCAGGAGACGCAGCCCACCGGCGAGGCGGCGGGGCGCCACCTGGGCGCCATTCGGCACTCGGCGGCGCGCATGAGCACCCTGATCCACGCCCTGATCGACGTGTCGCGCGCGAGCAACAGCCGCCTGCGCCTGACCCAGGTGGACCTGGGCCGGGTGCTTGGCGAGGTGCGCAAGGAACTGCGGCCCGGGCTCGAGGAACGCCCTGTGGCCCTCACGAGCGACCCCCTTCCCACCGTGCAGAGTGACAGCACGACGATGCAGCTCATCTTCTTGCACCTGCTGAGCAACGCGCTCAAGGCCACGCGCTCCGCCGAGCGGCCCCAGATTCACGTCGGCGTGCAAGACACCCCGCCCGAGTACCTCCTGAGCGTGCGCGACAACGGCCTGGGCTTCAACATGCGCTACCGCGACAAGCTCTTCGAGGTCTTCAAGAAGGTCCACAGCGACCGCGACTTCCCCGGCGCGGGCGTGGGCCTCGCGGTCGTGCGCCGCCTCGTCGCGCGGGTGGGCGGGCGCGTCTGGGCCGACGCGAGGCTCGGCGAGGGCGCGACCTTCTGGGTGGCCCTGCCCAAGCAGCCCCCGGTGCTGGACTGAGGCGCTGCGAAGAGCGCCCCGCCGGCCCGGATGGTGAGGTGGGCTGGTGGGTGGCCCGGCGCGTTCACCCCCTCCCCGGCCCTCCCCCCTCAAGGGGAAGGGGTCAGAGATTCTTCCGGGCTTCCAGGACCTGCTGGATTCGTTCCAGTACGCCACTCAAGTTGTTCCTGACCTCGCTGTTCCAGAAGCGCAACGTTTCGAAGCCGTGTTCAGCCATGTCCGCGTCTCGTTCCCGGTCCGCCCCGCTGTTCAGGTGCCGGCTGCCGTCGAGTTCGACAATGAGGGTGCGCTCGTGACACACGAAGTCCACCACGTACCGCCCCATCGGTTCCTGTCGCCGGAAGCTCACGCCCAGCCCCTTGCCGCGCAGATGACGCCACAGCAACGTTTCTTCCGGCGTCATCCGTCGGCGCAGCGAACGCGCTATTTCCGAAGACGGACTGGTTCTGGACCAACGCTGAGCCACACCCCAACCTAACGCGTCCCTCCTTCTTTTCTCCTCCCCCTTGAGGGGGGAGGTTGGGAGGGGGTGAACCGTCCAGGCCACCCCCCCGACGGTTCACGAAGTAGCTTCATTCTGTCCGGGACATTTCGAACTCCCGGTCCCACCGCTCAAGGGCGCCGCAAATCCATCAGCGCCACGACGAGCGCGTGCGGCAGGGTCAGGGCGGCGATCAGGGCGAGGTAGAGGGCGGTGAAGCCCTCCACCGTCCCGACCCTGGGCGCGGCCCACAGGTACAGCCCCCCCAGCAGCGCGAGCGCGGCGAACGTGACCGGCAGCAGGTCGCGGGCCAGCCGCAGGACGAGCCGCGGGGTGCCGAGCTCTCCGCGCCTGGGTTGCAGCGCCAGCAGCCGCCCCAGGTGCCGCCACGCGTGCCAGAGCGTGAAGTACACGCCGATGCTCAGCGGCGAGGGCACGGTCACGAAGAGGGCCAGCAGCCCGGCGGCCTCCCCGAGCTCCAGCACGGCCCGCCGCGGGGAGGCCGCCGCCCGCAGCGTGTCGAGGACGTAGAGCGCGAGGAGCAGGGCGAGGCCCCCGGTGAGCGCCGTCTGTGCGCCCGCGGTGAGGAGCGCTCCCGGCCCGACCTCCGCGCCGAAGGCCCCCGCCGCCCCGCGGGCCAGCCGTTCGAAATCGCCCGTGAAGGCGAGCAGCGGCACCCCGATGGGGAGAGCCCCCCGCGCCAGGACCGCGAGCGGGGCGCTCCACCGCGCCGGGCGCCGCCGCCCCAGCCCCGATTCCAGGAAGTGCAGGTCGCCCTGCCCCCAGTGCAGCGCCGACACCACCAGAAAGAGCCAGAAGGCGGCCAGGGGAGCGGCGTGCCACGCGAGCAGGTAGAGCGCCGCGAGTCCCGCGTAGCCCAGGCAATACAGCCCCACCGCGCCGGGCCGCCGCCCCCAGGCCCACCCCAGCCGCCCCGGCACGAGGTGGTCGAGCGCCCCGTGCGGCAGCCCGAACAGCACCACGCTCAGCAGCAGCGGCAAGAAGGCGTACGCCGTCAGCGTCTCCGGGATAAGGACCCACCCCACGAGCAGCCCCCCCACTGCGGCCCAGGGAAGCGCCACGAGGGACCAGGGAAAGGACCGATCCGGGCGGGCGGCGATCTCGGTCTGCGGGCGGGCGGGGGCGGCTTCCACGGCACCCATTCTCCCGGGGCCGGGAGGGCGGGCGCTGCGCCACGATGGGGGGCGGCGTGTAAGAACTTCCCCAATCCGGCCCGGCCCTCCCCCGCGCGACGTGCTATGGCTTACAGTCTGGAGGGCGGATGAAGATCGTCCGGGGTCATCTTCCTGGTACGGTGCCCGCACCCGGGCCGCGCGCCCGCTCCCCCCGCCCTGCCCCGAGGTGGACATGGACCTTGACGTTCTCGGCCTATCGCGCTTCCAGTTCGCGTCCACCAGCATCTTTCACTTCTTCTTCGTGTCGCTTACCGTGGGGCTGGCCTTTTTGATCGCCGTGATGGAGACGGTCGCGTTCGTGCGCAAGGACCGGGCGCACATCTACGCGAACATGACGAACTTCTTCGGGCACCTCTTCCTGATCAACTTCGCGGTCGGCGTGGTGACGGGCATCGTGCAGGAGTTCCAATTCGGCATGAACTGGAGCCAGTACTCCAAGTTCGTAGGCAACATCTTCGGCGTGCCGCTCGCGCTGGAGGTGCTGATGGCCTTTTTCCTGGAAAGCACCTTCATCGCCCTGTGGTGGTTCGGCAAAGACCGTCTGAAACCCGCCGTCCGCCTGGCGAGCATCTGGCTCGTCGCGGTCGGCACCCAGATCAGCGCCTTTTGGATCGTGCTGGCGAACGGCTGGATGCACCACCCGGTCGGTTACGAGGTGGTGGGCGACCAGGCGTTCCTGACGGACTTCGCGGCGGTCGTCTTCAATTACAAGGCCGTCTTGTACTTCCTCCACGTGCAGGGCTCGGCGTGGTCGGTCGCGGCCTTCCTGGTCCTCGGCGTGAGCGCTTACCACCTGCTGCGCAAGCAGAGCGTGGAGGTCTTTTCTCGCTCGCTGCGGATCGGGATCATCTTCGCGGTCGTCGGGTCGGTCTTCTCGGCGACGAGCGGGCACCGCGCCGCCCAGGTCGCCCGCTACGACCAGCCCATGAAGTTCGCCGCGATGGAGGCGCAGTGGGAGACCTCGACCTCGCCCGCGCCGTGGTCCGCCGTGGCGCTCATCAACGAGCGTGAGCAGAGAAACGACTTCAACGTGGAGATCCCCTACCTGGGCTCCATCCTGGCCTACAACCGCCCCGTCGGCAACTACGAGGGCATCATCCCCCTCCAGGAGCGCTACGAGCGGCTCTACGGCCCCGGCAACTACGTTCCGCCCGTGACCTGGGTGTACTGGAACTTCCGCATCATGGTCGGGATCGGGATGGTGATGCTCCTCGCCGCCTTCGGGGGGGCCTACCTGTGGTGGCGCAGGCGGGCGGGGCTCGACGACACCCGCTGGTATCTGCGGCTCCTGCTCTTCACCATCCCGCTGCCGTGGATCGCCAACTTCTGCGGCTGGATCACCACCGAGATGGGCCGCCAGCCCTTCATGGTGTACGGCCTGCTCACGACCACCGAGGGGGTGAGCGCCAACTCGTACACGGAAGTCTTCGTCGGCCTCGTCGGCCTGTGGATCGTCTACCTCGCCCTGATCGGCCTCGACATCTACCTCCTCGCCGTGACCGCGCGGGCGGGCGTCCACCACAAGCCGGAGGTCCAGCTCCTCGCCGCCCCGGCCCCGAACTACGCGGGCGAGGGCTTCCAGGAGTACGAGCGGCGGAACTAGGAAGGAAGGAAGGAGGGGTGAGGCAGGAGCAAGCCTTCCCGAGTCCTGAACCCCGGCCCCTCACCCCGTCCCCCTTCCAAGGAGGCTTCGACACCGACATGGACCTCGTGACCCTGTGGTTTTGGCTGATCGCCCTGACCTTCACCCTGTACTTCTTTCTGGAGGGCTTCGACTTCGGGGTGGATATGCTGCGGCCCTTCCTGGCGCGCAGCGAGGCCGAGGAACGGGCGCTGGTGGGCACCATCGGCCCCTTCTGGGACGGCAACGAGGTCTGGGCCATCGCGGCGGCGGGGGTGATGTTCTCGACCTTCCCGGTGTGGTACGGGACGCTCTTTTCGGGGCTGTACCCGGTCTTCGTGATCATCCTGCTTTCCCTGCTCATGCGCGGCGTGTCCTTCGAGTACCGCAATCAGGTGGACCAGCCGCGCTGGCGTGCGTTCTGGGACTGGATGTCCTTTTTCGGGAGCCTGACCCCCTCGTTTTTCTGGGGCCTGACGATGGCGAAACTCATCGAGGGCCTGCCCGTGAACGCGGACGAGCGGGTCCTCGGCGGCTTTTCTGACGTGTTCACCCCCTTCTCGGTGGCGGGCGGGCTGGCGACGACCCTGCTGTTCATCCTGCACGGGGCGAACTTCTTGCTGCTGCGGCTGCACAAAGACACCCGGCTCTACACCCGCGCCCGCGCCGCGGCCCTCCTCTGGGGGGCCCTCGCCACCGGGGCGATCCTGCTCTTCGTGGTCATGGGGTACGTGACCGAGGGGCTGTTCAACTCCTTCGGGGTGTTGCCGTGGCTTTTCCCGGTCGCCGCCGGGCTGACCCTGGGAAGCATCTGGTATGGCCTGACGCGCCGGCTCGACGTGTTCGCCTTCCTGATGAGCAGCTTGACCATAGTCTTCTCCACGGTGACGATCTTCATCGCGCTCTACACCCGCGGGGTGGTGCTGCCTTCCACCCTCGATCCCCAGTACAGCCTGGGCCTGCGGGAGAGCGCGAGCCAGCCCTACACCCTGACCCTGATGACGTGGGTGGGCGGCATCTTCCTGCCCCTGATCATCGGCTACCAGATCTGGAACTACTACGTCTTCCGCGAGCGCGTCCGGCCCGACGAGGGCGGTCTGGACAAGGGGTACGACTGAGCGTGGGGGGAATCTTGCCGTGTTCTGCCCGTTTCAGAAATTGGTCGATGCACCCATCACAGCGGGGTTATTCTCTCTCACCCGTCACGGGACTGGCACAGCTCCGCAGGAGAGAGGGCCGGGGTGACTTGCAAAGCTGCGTAGCAGAGGGGGAAGGCAAGCGGCTTCAGCTTGAGCAAGAGGGGCTGCCCCTCCTCCCCACAGCGCCGCAGGTCGGTTGCGTTCACCCCCTCCCAACCTCCCCCCTCGAGGGGGAGGAGCGAACACCGGCGTCCGGGGCAGTTCGATGAAGCCCCTCATGCAACTCCCTGGCGTCCGGCCCCTCCTGCTCGCCTGCGCCGGGCTGGCCCTGCTCACCCTCGCGCTCGTGCTGGCCCAGTGGGCGCTCGTGGCGCGGATCGTGAACGGGATTTTTCTGGGAGGGCAGACCCCCGCCGCGTTCACCTCCGCTTTTGTCCTGCTCGCCCTCGCGTGGCTCGCCCGCTCGGCCCTGGTCGGGGTGCGGGACGTGCTCGCCGCCCGCGCCGCCGCGAGGGTCAAGCGCGAGGTGCGCGGGCGGCTCCTGACGCGCCTGCTCGACCTCGGGCCCGTCCACGCCTCGGGGGAGCGGGCGGGGGAACTCACCGAACTCGTGGTGGAGGGCGCCGAGCGGCTGGAGGGCTTCGTGGGCCGCTTCGTGCCGGGCTCGGCCTTCGCCGCCGTGGTGCCGCCCCTCCTCGCGCTGGCGGTGCTCTTTCTCGACCCCCTCAGCGGGCTGATCCTGCTCTTCACCGGGCCGGTCATCGTCGTGCTGCTGTGGTTGGTGGGGACGATGGCCCAGGGGGCGGCGGGGGCGCAGTGGCTCACGCTCGGGCGGCTCAGCGGCTCGTTCGTGGATACCCTGCGGGCCCTCCCGACGCTGGTGGTCTTCGGGCGCGACCGCGAACGGCTGGCCGCCCTGCGGGAAGCCGACGACGCCTACCGCCGGGTCACGCTGGGGGTGCTGCGGAGTGCCTTCCTCTCCGGCTTCGTGCTCGAATTCGGCGCCACGCTGAGCACCGCCCTCGTCGCCGTGACGGTGGGCGTGCGGCTCTTCGAGGGGCACTTGCCCTTCGAGCGGGCCTTTTTCGTGTTGCTCCTCGCCCCCGAGTTCTTTGCGCCGCTCCGTGCCCTGGGGGCAGACCACCACGCCAGCCTGGAGGCGCGGGCGGCGGGCGAGCGCCTCTTCGCGGTGCTGGGGAAGGAGGCCCCGGGCCGGGGCACCCTCCCCGTTCCGGCGGGTCCGCTGGGGATCGAGTTGCGCGACGTGAGGTTGCGCTACGGGGAGCGGACGGCCCTGGACGGCGTGACCCTCACCCTGCCGCCCGGCTCGCGCACCCTGCTCGTCGGCGAGAGCGGCGCGGGCAAGACGAGCGTGGCGCGGCTGCTGCTGGGCTTCGTCCCCCCGGCGGGCGGCGAGGTCAGGGTGAACGGCGTGCCCCTGCAAGACCTCGACCCGGCGGCGTGGCGGGCGCGCCTCGCCTACGTGCCCGAGCGGCCCTACCTCTTCCCCGGCACGGTGCGCGAGAACCTCCGCCTGGGCAGGCCGGAGGCGACCGAGGCCGAGATCGAGGCGGCGGCCCGCGCCGCGAACGCCCACGCCTTCATCTGCGCCCTGCCGCGCGGCTACGACACCGAGGTGGGAGCCGAGGGGGCCCGGCTGAGTGGCGGTGAGCGGCTGCGCCTCGCCCTCGCGCGCGCCTTCTTGCGGGAGGCCGAGGTGCTGATCCTCGATGAGCCGACCTCGCAGCTCGACGCGGAGAGCGAAAGGGAGGTCCGGGCCGCCCTCGAACGGCTGGGCCGGGGCCGCACCGTCCTCACGATCTCGCACCGGGCGGCGCTGTACGGAGGGCACGACCAGACCGTCGAGCTCGCGGGCGGGCGGGTGCGCGACCTCGCCCCGGAGCGGGCGTGAGCGGCCTGCGGCGCCCCCTGCGCGGCGGCGGGCGGGCGCGGGTGCTCGGCTCGGTGCTGCTCGGGGCGGGCACGGTCCTCACGTCGGTGGGGCTGCTCGCCGTGTCGGGGGCGCTGATCTCGGGGGCGGCGCTGGAGCCCGAGTCTCTGCTGCTGCTGCTGCCGCTGATCACGTCCGTGCGGCTCTTCGGTATCTCGCGGGCGGCGCTGCGCTACGGCGAGCGGCTCGTCTCGCACGACCTGACCTTCCGGCTTCTCGGTCGGGTGCGGGCGGGGGCGGTGGCCCACCTCGCCCGGGTCGCGCCCGCCGCCCTCGTGGGGGTGCGCGGCGGCGACCTGCTGACCCGGGTGCGCGCGGACGTGGACGAGCTCCAGGGCGTCTACCTGCGCCTCTTCGCGCCCACGCTCGTGGCGCTCACGGTCGCGCTCGTGACGGTGGGGCTGGTGTGGTTCGTGTCCCCGGCCCTCGCGCTCGTCACCCTCGGGCTGTTCGGGCTCGCGGGGGTCGCGTTGCCCGCCCTCGCCGTCCGCGCCGCCGCCGGGCCGGGGTCCGTACGCCCGCCGCGCCGTCCATCGTGTCCCCGCCCGCGCCGCCGTGGACGTGGGTGTCGACGAACCCGGGGAGGATGAAGCACTCCCCCGTACCCGAGACCGCTTGTGGCATGACGCTCTC
>NZ_PNOR01000056.1 GCF_002869765.1 Deinococcus planocerae
GGTTGGAACGGCCAGGAACTCATCTGCCAGAATGCGGACGCGCTCCCCCAGAATCTGTGACGTAGACACTCCCAGATTTTCTCGGCTGGGAGCGCTTCCCCGTCGTTATGCAGGTGCAACTCCTGAGTTTTTCATACGTCTCCTTTTGCTGTAAAACATCAATTGGTTAGACATGGCCTCCTCAAAGCCCGAGGGCGGAGTCCAATCCCCTATCAAGGTTTTAACAGCTAATTAAAAACTAGCACAGGAGATGGGAGTGTGTACAGTAGCTTCACTCGATATCAAACGGTGAACTTGATACAGAGAAACCATCGTTACAAAAGTCATCGATATAGAATAATTGTCGTTACAAAAGTCTCAGTAGGCGCGCCATCTTCACACACATCAGCCTGAAGCTTAAATATAATAGAGTTATGGAAAGTGAGATATCAAGGCAGATCGGTGTTCTTGAGCGGCGAGTCGCCAACTTGGAAGCTTTCCAGACGGCTTTACCCTCGCCTTGGGAGAACAACAGGGCCTGCTCGATGGAGGAATCGGAGACTTATCTTCAAGATGGTGTGACGCTCGCCGGAACAGCCGCCCTTCATGGTCACCCCTCTATCCAGGGGCAATCGGGGCTTCCGACGTGCGCTCTTCTTCAACAATCTTGGGAAAACGCGGCACAAGTCTTTGCCGCCCTCGGTCATCCCACCCGGCTGCGGTTGCTGAGGGCCGTGTTGAGCGGCATGACGCGCACCGCTCAATTGGCACAGCTCAAGGATCTGGGGTCTGCCGGACCCCTCTATCACCATCTGCGGGAGCTGGTGGCCGCAGGATGGCTCAAATCTGCCGGGCGGGGTTTGCATCATGTGCCCACAGAGCGTGTCATCCCCCTGCTGACGATGCTGGTGGCCTCTGAAGCCCTGGGCCCCGCCGAGGAGGTCACCTGTGAACCCACCTAGGGAGGAACTCTTGCTTGAGGCCCTCAACGCGCCCCACTCAGAGCACTTCGCGCCGGCCTTCCTCGATCAAATTCCGCTTCAACAGGTGCAGCCCGTGCTGAACGCTCTGCAACGCCGCCACGGTGTCGCCCGGGCAGTCACTCCACTGGACGCTTCCAACATGTGGACCGTCCAAGCCGAAAGAGGGCAATACGAGGTTCTGGCCCGTTTCGACGATGGTGGACGCCTCAGCGGCCTCAGGGTGCCGACGCCGGCGCCGGGGGCGGGCCGGATTTGGGTGTGGCGCGCCGTGCGGGTCACCTTGATATTCCTGGCGCTGGTGGGAAATGTGCTCAGTTGGGCACAGCCCACCCAGCTCGCGTGGCTCGGACACGTCCCGGCCGTCCTGCTGCTCAGCGTGGCCTTGCTTCCCACGACCGTCTGGGCTGAGCTTTGGACGGGCCTCCGTGTCCTGCTGATCTGCGGCGTTATCGGCACGGTGCTGTCCGCCTCGCGCGCCGTCACGCTGCCCCTCGGCGGGTTCGCGCTTTGGGACAGCGCACTCACGCTCGTCGCAGCACTGCTGCTGCTGCCCCTGATCGTACAGGCCAAGCGGGGAAGAAAAGTACCGGGCGATGCGGTGGGCTTGGGGCCGGTGGTCGCAGGTGGGCGGTTCGTGGTGGCCCACGGGGGCAGCACAGCCGCCTTGAACTACCATGCGGAGTACCCGGCCATGCGCTACGCCGTGGATTTGATCGGGGTCGGGCCCCTTGGTCATCACGCCCGCGGCCTGTGGCCGCAGGCCCCAGCCAAGTATGTGATCTTCGGTGCACAGGTCCTGGCCCCACTGCCGGGCCGGGTGCTCGCGGTGGAGGACGGACACCCGGACCTGCGGGTGCCCGAGACCGATCCCTTGCATCCAGCCGGCAACCACGTGCTGCTGGCATGTCTCCTTCCGGACGGACGGGAGGTCCAGGTCCTCCTGGCGCATTTGCAACATGGAAGCGTGCGCGTGCGGCCCGGTGAGGTCGTGCGGGCCGGCCAAGGGCTCGGGCGGGTAGGCAACAGCGGAAACACCTCGGAGCCGCACCTGCACCTGGGGGTGAATATGGGAGGTGCGGACACGGACGTCTTCGGTGGTGAGGGCGTGCCATTCACCATCGACGGGCGATTTCCCGTGCGGGGCATGACCTTCACGGGGTAGGTGCCAAGACCTGGAGTTCGGGTGACGCTCGCAGGGGTGCGGCAACAACCGCCGAGCGCACGCACACACGGGGGTCCTGTAGGGCATTCCCTCCGCAGTTCCTGTTGGAGGTCATGCCTGCCCTTCGCGGCGCCGAGTCGAGTGCAGTGGTCCTAAGATGCGTTGTGACGAGTCGGAGAACGAGTGTGACGGAAGGAAGTTGTTTCAATCCGGCGTGGAGGTCGCTCATCCTGTGGCACACCACGCTCCCGGAGGGCCGCGTCGGGACCACGGAAGAGCCGCAACACCGGCGGAATTCCAGCCCTGCCCCCTCGTCGTCCTCAAAACCTGCCCATCCCTATGGGACGTTCTCCATTTTTAGATGGACGGCCATCGGTGCCGGCGTCTGTCATCTTCAACAGAACTTGGAAGCCCAGATGAATGCCGTCATTCGGAAGCCTGAGGAGGAACATGTGTTTAGAAACGTCTGCCGCCCCACCCTGCTGACCTTCCTAGACGGGCTTTCCAGTGGCCCAGAATTCAGCACTCAGCAGCAGGTGATCCTGACCATGACCCAGAGGCAGACCGTTCCACGCGGTGCCTCCACGGCTCGGCCGCTGCCGAGAGCTGGGGCGTGGTCTCAGCGCACCCCCCGGGCCTGCTGGGGGCGCACGCGGTTCGTGCGGCCTCCTGCTGGGGATTTGCCGGGGCTCCTGGGATGGGGCTGGGAATGGGCGTGTGAGCAACGGTGTTTTTCTCTTGGCGTAGTACCATTCCTCAATCTTGTCGTAGCCCCGGGGTGGGCGACGCGCCGTCAGGCTGGTGGCGCGTGAGCGGCGGGGAAGGCCCGGAAGCCGCGCCGACTCCCACCGGGCCGGGCCGAGCTACCCGCCCGGCCCGGGCCCGCGGGCGCAGGCCCCGCTGGGGGCGGCCCGCTCTGATCGTCGTCGGGCTGGGCGTCATGGCGCTGGCGTTGCTGCGGCCGGGTGGCACGCAGGCGACCCCGGTCAACGTGGTGGCCGCCCGCACCGGTACGCTCGTCAAGACCGTGAACGGCACTGGAACCGCGCGGGCCGAGGTCAGCCGCACGGTGTCGTTCGGGGGAGTGGGCACCCCGGGCGGCGCCGTGGGCCAGGTTGCCAGCGTGGACGTGCGGGTGGGCGACGAGGTTCGCGCTGGACAGCCGCTGGCCCGCCTGGACACGACCGCCGCGCGGCGCGACCTGGACGCGGCCCGCGCCGCCCTGACCGGAGCACAGGCCGACCTGCTGCGCGCCCAGGCCAGCGCCCGTGAAGGACAACTCGATCTGGAGCGGCAGCGCCAGAATGCCGCGTGGGCGCTTGAGGGTGCTCGCAGCGCGCTGGAGGGCGCCGAGCGAACCCTCGGCGTCCAGCGCGAGCTGCTGAGGATCGGTGGCGTCAGCCGACAGGACCTGCAAACCGCGCAGACTGCCCGCGACGAGGCGGCCCGCAGGCTCGCGGCGGCGCAGGCCGACCTCGCCTACGCCCGCGCCCGGGGCGGGGCGGAGGGGCAGGCGGCCGTGACCCAGGCGCGCGCCGCGCTGGAATCCGCGCGGGTGCGGGTGCAGAATCTGGAAGCTGGCCTGGTGGACGCCGAGCTGCGCGCGCCGACCGGCGGCGTGGTGAGCGCCGTGAATGTCAGTGCCGGAAACCCGGTGCCGGCCACGCAGGCGGCCGTCGAGATCACCGATCCGGCCCGCCTGTACCTGGAGGTGCCCTTCGACGAGACGCGCGCCAGCGACCTGCGGGTGGGCCAACCCGCCAGCGTGCAGTTCGACGCCCTGCCCCGCAGCCTGCGCGGCACGGTGCACCGGATTGAGCCGGTGGCCCGCAGTTCCGGGCAGGTCGCCAGCGTGCTGGTCCACATCCGTCTGCCGGGCGCCCGGGACGTGAAGCCGGGGTTCACCGGTACGGCGACCGTCACCACCCGGCGCCTCGAGGACGCGGTGATCCTGCCGCTTGAAACCACCGATACGGCGGGGGCAGGCGAGGGCGAGCGCACGCGGGTCTGGCGGGTGACGCCCAACCCGGGCCAGGGCGGGCAGGGGTCCGGGGGCCTGGGGGTGGTGCGGCCGCTGAGCGTGACCCTCCGGGAGCGCAACGCCAGCAGTGCCGCCGTGCAAGGCGCCGGCGCCGCGCAGCAGATCAGGGCGGGGGACCTGATTGTCACCCCCGCGCCCGGCGAACTCAAGGCCGGGGACACGGTCCGCTACACGCTGCCGCCGGCCGGGTCCGCGTCTCAGGAGAGACGGTGAGCCCGTGAGCGCGCCTGAGACTCCAGTCATCGAGGTCCGCGACCTGACCAAGGTATACGCGGGCGCGGGCGACGCCGAGGTGCAGGCCCTAGCGGGGGTTTCGCTCACCATTCGGGAGGGGGAGTACGTGGCCCTGATGGGAGCGTCGGGCAGCGGCAAAAGCACCCTGATGCACATCATCGGTTGCCTGGACCACCCCAGCGGCGGCGAGTACCGGCTGGGCGGCGAGGACGTGCGGCAGCTCGGCGAAGCCGGTCTGGCGCGCATTCGCAACGAGCGGATCGGCTTCGTGTTCCAGGCGTTCAACCTGCTGCCGCGCACCAGTGCCCTGAAAAACGTGGAGCTGCCACTCACCTACCGGGGCATCCCCGCCCGCGAGCGCGAGCGGCTGGCCCGGCTGGCCCTCACACGGGTGGGGCTGCAAGACCGGTTACACCACCGGCCCAACGAGTTGTCGGGCGGCCAGAAGCAGCGGGTTGCCATTGCGCGCGCGCTGGTGCAAAACCCCACCGTGCTGCTGGCAGACGAGCCGACCGGCAACCTCGACTCGCGCAGCACCGGTGAGCTGCTCAACCTGTTCGACGAGTTGCACCGGGAAGGGCGCACCATTCTGTTGGTCACCCACGAGGACGAGGTCGGCGCGCGGGCCGGGCGGGTGATCTGGATGCGTGACGGCAGGATTATGCCCCGGGAGGCGGCCCTCGGCGGCGCTCCATGAACGTCTTGGAGAATATTCGCACGGCGCTCACGGCCATCGGGGCCAACAAGCTTCGCAGCCTGCTGACCATGTTGGGCGTGATCATTGGGGTGTACGCGGTCAGCACCATGCTGGCGCTGGGGCAGATGGCGACCGGGGCGGTCACCCAGCAGCTCAACGACATCGGTGGCAGCCAGGTGTTCGTCTCGCCCCGGTTCGATCCCGGCGGGGCCGTCCCCCCCGACTTCTCGGAGGACGACGTGCTGGCGCTGGGCGGGTTGCCGGTTCAGAACGTCTCGACCGTCAGCTCCAGCGTGCAGGCCAGCACGTCACGGCGCGCGGGCAGCCTTAGCCTGGAGAGCGTGCCCGCCACCTACCCGCAGCAGCTCGGCAACCTGCGGCTGCGGTCCGGACGCTTCTTCAGCTCGGAAGAAGAGCGCGCCAGCGCGCCGGTCATCGTGCTGAGTGAGAACACCGCCAGCAAATTCTTTGGCCCCCTCGACCCGCTGGGACGGACGCTGCGCGTCAACCAGTCCACAGGCCCTCAGGCGGGAGGAGCCGGGTCGCCGGGCACCCGCCGTGAGGACCTCACGGTCATCGGCGTGGTCGCTAGCCAGGGCGGCCTGCTCGGCGGGCTGGCGCAGGACAGCGGGTATGTGCCCCTCAGCTACGCCTGGCGTTATTTCTATGCCCGTGACCGTTACCCGTTCCTGCTGTTTCGCGTGGATGCGGGCGCCGACCAGCGGCGTGTGCAGGCCGACATGACCCGGATTCTCGCCGCGCGCCGGGGCGGGGAGGATTTCGAGATACAGAATTTTGATCGGTTCGTCGACCAGTTTCGCCAGATTACCGGGGTGCTCCAGCTCGCCCTGGCCGGCATCGGTGGCCTGAGCCTGCTGGTGGGCGGCATCGGCATCATGAACATCATGCTGGTCAGCGTTACCGAGCGCACCCGCGAGATCGGACTGCGCAAGGCCCTGGGCGCGCGGCGCGGCACCATCCTGGGCCAGTTTCTGATTGAGGCCGTGACCCTGACGGGCCTAGGCGGCGTGATCGGCTACGGCTTGAGCGTGCTGACCGTGCTGTTGGTCACGCTGGCGGCGCCATCCTTCTTTCCGGAAATGGTGCTCTCACCGGGGGCCGCGGCCCTGGCCCTGGGCGTCAGCGCCCTGATCGGGCTGGTGTTCGGAGTTTGGCCCGCCAGCCGCGCGGCCAGACTCACTCCCATCGAGGCGCTGCGCCACGAGTAGCTGCGCAGCCTTCAGGCCAGCAGGTGTGCCCTGGCGTTCCCCATGGTGTCCGGACCGCGTTGTGTCCTCAAGACCCGGAACGCCGTTGAGGGCAGGTCGGGGACCGTCGTGGGGTGTACGCGTGTGGACAGGTTAGGCCCGTGGCCCTCGTCGTTCGAGCGTCTTGCGACCTGATCCCAGAGCGTTCCACGCCCTGGCAACAGAGCTTGGGTCCAGCCGGCGACACTCGGCCACCGATCTGCTGTGCTGCCTGCGAGAGCTGGAGGTTGAGCGGTCTGCGCCCGACTCCTATCGCGACCCCCAGGCCGCCTTTCAAAGCACCAGCTCCGGTCGGAGGGCACGACCTCGCCACCTTCTCGGACCAGCGCAGACGCATCGTCACCGTCTACAGCACCTTCCTCTGACTGTCGGGCACATCGTCTGTTCAGGTTTGAGCGTCGGCAAGGCTTCCGACACTTCCCGGCCACCTCTCAAGTGGATGCCAGAGTCCCCAGTAGTACAGGGCCAGTTGAGTCCGGTTGTCGACGCCGAGCTTCTGGAAAATGCGACTCAACCCATTTCTGACCGTGCCCTCGTTCAGGCCAAGTTCCTGGGCGATGCGCTTGTTCTCCCACCCCTGAGCATTGGAGCGCAACAGGCGGCGCTCTACGCAGGTGAGGGAGCTGTCGTGCAGAGGCGTGTGTCGGTAAAACCGCTTGGGTGCGGCGCGTCCCAGGGCATGAGCGACGTGTGCGGTGTTATAGCCCCCGGCGAGCAGGGCGCGCGGTGAAAAAGACCAGAGATCCTCCCAGTATTCCGGGCAGGGGTTGTCGGTCACCACTACCCACTCGCTAGGGTCTACCTGCTCCAATCGGTGCAAGGCGTAGCCGAACGGCGCGTCGATCATCAGGCCCAGGGAAGCCCGCTCATCAACTCCCCAACCGAGACGCTGAAGGCCCGGCTCGATTTCAGCGGCCAAGGCTGGGACGCCGCAGCACAGGCGATAGCGGTGCGGGATCACCGGGAAGGTCGACACGGAAGGTGTGGTCATCTGGTCATCCCCCATGTGATGGGCAAGGAGGCGGCAACGGTGTGGCCGCAGGAGGGAAGCAGGTCAAGGCGACTTTCGTGCCCTTCAAAGGGTGCAGGCTGCAAGTGCCGCTGTGACATGCAGGCGCAAAGGAAGAGACCCTGTGCCGTACGCGATAAGGGGCGCTCAAACCTGTGACCAGCTTTCGCTCGCGGGCTCGCCAGGTGCGTGGTTTGAAGAAAGGGCTTCACGCTTCACGAACGCCTGAGACGAGGCTGCCATCGCCGCTCCCGGCCAGGTCACGGTCTCCAAGTTGGCCTCGCCCTGCGCCACAGGAGAGTTCAAGGTCACCGGCCAACCCTAACGATGGATGAGCCGTCCTGTGACCGCAAGTGCGGTGGAGTTGCCAGAGCAGGTCGAGGGTGGGTTGGAGGGAAGCAAGAAGCTGTCCGACGTACACGAAAGTGTTGGCAAACTCTGCCCGTGCGCGGCAGTCGTCGGTGAGGTTTGAAGGGGAAATCGAAAGGGAAGCCTGGGTGAGGGCAGCTTGGGCACAGTCCAAATCACCCTGGACATCCCATGTGCAGGCCTGGGCATAGAGACTTAGCTGGGACGGGAGGACAGCCGCGCGAGCTAGAGCGGGAAGCACCCTGACAGCCTATAGAGACCAGGAAGCCGTTTCACACCTTGTTGAGGGTAAAGCTCAGGGCTCTATTTACTTGAGTTCAAGGCGCTAAACACAGCGTACTAGGTACGGCTCAGTGCTCTCCAGGGGTCAGAAGTGAGGTCAAGGCGTGGGGAGGCTGCCAACGGCGGGTCACGTCTCGGTGGCCTCCCCACGCCACGTCGCCCCAGAACGAGGATCATCAGCGACTTCCGCCTAAGGGCCTTGTGGGTGCCCCCGTAGGCAAGCGCCAGACCCTCAGGACTCGACACGCCCGTCGCTCGCTTACTCGGTCGGTTCCTTCGCTGGACGGGCTTCAGCGCTTTTTGAGATCACGTCCTGGAGCATCACCTGATCCATGCTCAGGTCCGCCACCAGCGGCCCCGGTTTCCGGTTCTCTTCCTCGAACTGCGTCGCCTGAGGCAGCTCGGGGTCCCCGAGCCCCACGTCCTTCTTGCGCCAGTGGAAGAACGTGGACTCAGCGATGCCCCGGGAAGCGGCAGATTTCGCCGACGCAGATGCCACTCTCCGCTTGTTTAAGGGCGAAGCCGATCTGTTCCTCGGTGTGCTTTTTTCCCTTCATGCTGGCCTCCGGGGGTCTATCCCTTCAAGATGCCAGACTCGCTATTCTCATCTGGGCCGATTCGGTCGGAGCAGGTCACGCAGGTCTCCAGAAGGGCGCCGGGGGCGCGGGGAGGGCGTCCACCAATCCCCCGCCCAGAGGTGAGGTCGAGTGGAATCGTGTGCCTTTCTGGCGTCGAGGATCGCTACACCTTCAAAAGGGCGAGTGCTTGTAGCAGGCTGGTGAAGGAGCGTTCTCCCCCCGAAGCCTGCTTGAACAGCGTGTTGATTTGCTCGGCAGGATCAGCTCCCTCACCCTTGACCTGTGGTGCAACAAGGGTAACGCTCAACCACTCACGCGCTGTCTCCAGGTGCCCCGCGCGCAAGAGCCCAAGCGCGAGGGAGACGGGCGCCACCACCGGCCCCCACACATCGGCCTCGCCAATCTTTTGCCGGAGGGGTCGTAGCTGGAAGTTGGTGTTCGCGTTGAGTGAGGGCCGATGCTCGTTCCCCAAAGCGCCCAACGTCAGGCTCAAAGCGAGGGGCGGCGGCAGTACCGTCAGCTTCCAGCGGCTTCGGCTGGTGATTCTGAAAACATTCTCCAGAGCTATCCGGCACTCTGTAATTCCATCTGGCATTCGCCCGAGGTAGGCGGTGGCACCCGGCATCCAGCGGGCCGTTAAGTGGGCCAAGCCCTCGGGATCGGCGTTGTTCACCTTGCGGGCATCCCTGTAAATTTGTCGCGCCTCTTCCTCCAGCTCGTGCATGGGCTTGATAAGCTGGGGAAGCGTAGTCATGCCAAGCTCCAAATGAATTGCATTGATCCACACTCGATATAAGAAGTCATCTGAGTGGGGGGGTTGAATTATTCTCAACTCGTCTAGGGCTAAAGCATACTCACGCAGACCCAACCTGGCGCGCGCCCTTAGCCAACGTTCAATGGTTGAGTCACGAGTCAAGCGGGTGTCAACGCCCTCGTTGGTAATTTCCACCATCCGCAAATAGTGTTGACGCTGTTGCTGTGTGCGGTGTGGGCCTTCGGCCATTGCGCGCCCTAATTCTTGAAAGGCTTCAATCTGCCACCTGTATCGTTTAATTCTATCCCAGTCTGTCGGCAGCTCGGTGGACAGGTCCAGTTGGCCTGCTTGCACCTGATTCCAGAGAAAATAGTTTTTAAGCTGAATAGAATCGGAGGACTTCTTCAAGCCCTCTTCAAAAAGGAGCTTGCACTTCCTGTAGTCCCCTATATGAAGGTAAGCATGTGCCATGTTCGCAATTACTGATTCATAGGAGTCTTCCATGCTAGGAGGCGGTGTACGTTGTAGCTGAGGGTATCCAAGTGCAATTATCTGACTGTAGCTATCAACATTAGTTAATGCAGTGACACAGAAGTTTGTGGTGCGGTCACTCAACTCCTCATGCCCAATGATTTCGGCTATCACCAGAAGACGGTTGATCAATCTCTCTAATTCCTTAGCCTCATTGAGTGTTAATGCAGTAACTGCCATCGCGTGATAAATTCTGTATTCCGCTTCAATCGGTAACATCCCGGTACAGTGTAAATTGCGAAGATCATTAAGATACTCATTTAGAAGCTCCATCCCCCCGGAGGTAGTCTTCTCGTTCTTCTCGCCTTCGAGCAGACTCCTTTGAATGCCGAGGTGGTGGACGGAGGTTGCGATGATAATCTTCAGTAATTTGTCGGAAGTCGCCCTATATGCGGGTCTCAGACAGGCCAGACCTGTTTCCTTGGTGAAGCCTGGGGTACGCATCAAATGGGTAAACGCTCTAAAATTACCCAAAGCACTTCCATCAGATAAAAAAGCATCGGCTATCTCTTGTTGTGATGCTCCCTCTGCCGAGGCTCTTGCAGTCCACGACAGCACATCCGGCCAATTGGCAAGATCGAGGTTTTTATCTAGTTCAAGGGATACTTGGGTAGACATGATACGTTTCAAAGCAGAAGACTGTGACACATAATCAGAAAATTCGATCTTGTGTCACAGCCAGCATCGTAGAAATCAGTCGCCCGCAACAGTGAGCAAAGACTCGCTACGGAGAGCCTTGCTCAGTTCATTACCCCGTAGTCACCCGCACCACCATCATCCGGATGGTTCGTGCCGACGGGAGCGGAGTTGCCTTGAGCCGCAGCTACCGCGCTGTTGAAGCTGGTGGCTCCGAGAACGAACATGGTAAGAACACTGACAGCCAGACGCAAAACCTTCTTCATAACTTCCCCCCCAGATTTTTGAACTGAGAGGTTAGCGTACCATCATGCGGGATCGAAGATCATTAGACGTATGGGCAAGTACTTCTTCATTAAATTGTAAGTCCACACCCGCTTCCCGAAAAAGTTCCCTAGTGGGTCGGGTGTATCCCAGACGCATAGCAGATTTGAGTCTCGATAAAGCTCCTCCGGGATTCTTCTGGTACGCGCTTTGGAATTGCAGAGCCGTGACCCAGGCGACTGCGTATTCGAATCTGTAGAAGGGGCTGCTAAACAGTGTGAAATTTTTCCAGAAGTACGGTCTCAAGTGGGCGGCGTCGCCCCACTCAACCCCAGTAGGGTATTGAGCATCCACTTGTTCGTATATAACAGTAATCATTGATTTGTTTAGGGACTGTTCTTGATAAACTTTTTCCTGGAATTCATCCAATTTACACGTGTTGAGAATCTCAAAACATATTCTCTCAAGAAGAAGATAGTTGACAACTTTCAAGTCCTCTTGCTCAAAGAACTCCCATAGAAGTGGGGTCGTTACTAACTCAAAAGTTTGTGAAACGAATTCAGCAAATTCGAGGGGAGGAGTGTATACCTCGTAGGGTTGTCCCTTCGGGGCCATAGCGTAATGTATCGCGTGACCAAGTTCATGAAAGAGCAGGTGAATATTGAAGGAGCGCGGTCCTATGTGCATGATGACAAACGACTGTTCGGTTTCTGGTAAGATGCTCGAATAGCCGTTGCGTGCTTTGTCTGGACGGGATTCTATGTCGATCAAATCTTGGGATTCAAGATCGCGAAATACATCCCCAAACTCGGTGTCGAGTCGGTCAAGGACTTTTGCCGCCCGGCTGAGTGCGTCCACATCATCCGTAAATTGCGCCATTGGTGTACCACCAAACGGATTCAACATGTTGTCCCAAGGCCGCAGTTCCGTAACGCCTAAGGATTGTTTACGAAGCCTACGAAGTTCGAGAAAAAGAGGGACAATATATTTCTTTACCGATTCTCTAAATCTGACTGTATCTTGTGGTGTATAGGCTTTGTTGCGAAGAGGACCCTTTGCCAGAGCATAATCATAATAGTTCGCGTAACCGCTTTGTTCTGCGATACGTGTGCGTATGCGGTGCAATTCTACGAATAAGTCGTCAAGTTCATCATCCTTCTGATGCTCACTGCCAATCAAACCCAAGTAAGCTTTTCGGCGCTCTTCTCGGTTAGGATGTTGTAATTTTGCAGCGAGCTGCCCCGGTTGGACCTCCTCGCCGTCCACCAAATACAACGTCGAGGCGCGAATCTGCTGAAACGATTTCCCAAGTTGATTTTCCTCACCTTGAAGTGCGAGAAGATCGTCTGAAGGCTGATCGTCTGTAGCCGCTTCAACAAACTGCTGCCAAGTGGTCGGATAGTTTAAGCCTCTCGCGGCGACCCGTCGGATGAATTGTTTGGAAGCAGCGGCAAGCTTGGGGAAGTAGTTACGAACAAAATTATCATGGGCCCCCTTGACCTGAGCATCCGTGGAATGGGCGTAGTAGGCGCGAATCAATTCCCCTCGCGTCTGGTAGAGCGCTCGATTGAGAGAGAGCCAGTCCTCGAGAGCCTGCGGCGCAGTCTCGGGGTTCAGTGGCGAGGCCAGGAGGGTGGAGAAACGCTGGTCTAGAAGCTCCCATGCAGGATTCGTCATATTCGTCACCTTGAAGATGCCGAGTATCTTACCCTGCTTTCGCATCCGGCCCCACCTGCATCAACAGGGAGAGACACGCCCTCTCCCTGTTGATGCTTTTTCCAGGTAGGTAGGGGGCAAACGCGACTTGGGGGAACCTTCGCCCCTCCCCGCTTTGGCAGTTTGCCACTGGCCCTCTCCACCACCTTGCGCCTGAAGACTTTCTGTACGACCCGTATAGTCGAGCTTGTGCCCCGCCTGACGTTTCTGCACACCAACGACATCCACGGCCACCTGCCCGAACTGGCCCGCCTGACCGCCCTCGCTCACCGCGAGCGCGCCCGGGCGGAGGCCGAGGGGCGCACCGTGTACCGCTGGGATGCCGGGGACGCCTTCGACCGCCGCTTCGAGGCCGGGCGCCTCACGCGCGGCGCGGCCCTCCCCCCCGTGCTGGCGGCGAGCGGCGTGACCCTCCAGACGGTCGGCAACGATATCGGGCTCGTCTACGGCATGGGCGCCCTCACCCGCATGGCCCAGCGTGCCCCCTACCCGATGCTCGCGGCCAACCTGCGGGACGGCGAGGGTCCGCTCGTCGAGGGCTTGCGCGAAAGCGTGCTGCTCGACGGCCCCGACGGGCTCAAGATCGGCGTGTTCGGCCTGACCGCTCCCTGGGATGGTCTGTACGGGATCTACGGCCTGCACCTGCCCGACGAGCGGGAGGTGGCCGCCCGGCTGCGCGATGAGCTGTGGGCGGCGGGCGCGCAGGTGGTGATCCTGCTCTCGCACCTCGGCCTGGAGGACGACCGCCAGCTCGCCGCCGCCGTGCCGGGCCTCGACCTGATCATCGGCGCACACTCCCACGACCTGCTCCCGGAGGGTGAGTGGGTGGGGGGCACCCTGATCGTCCAGGCAGGCGACCGGGCAAAGTATCTGGGCCGCGTGGACCTGGACCTCGGCCCGGATGGGAAGGTCAGCCGCGCCACCGCGACGGTCCTCCCGGTCCCCGAGGACACCCCGCCGGACGACTACGTGGAAAGGGCGCTGGAGGAACTGGAGCGCGAGCTGGAAGGCGTCCGGCATGAAGTGGTCGGACACCTCACCGCGCCGCTGCCCCTCAACCACTTCCACGACTCGGCGCTGGCGAACTTCGCCGCCGAGGCCCTGCGCACCCGGGCAGGCGCCGAGATCGGCCTGGTGGCGAGCGGCACCCTGCACGCTCCTCTGGACGCGGGGCCGGTGACTCGTGGGGCGCTGGTGAATACCGCCGGGCTGGTGCCCGTGAACCCGTTGGTCTCGGCGGTGACTGGCCGGGCCCTGCTGGGGGCGCTGGAGCGGTCGCTCGATCCGGCGGTCATCGGGGTTCGTCATCACGGGATGCGCGGCACGCCCATCGGCCTGCTCGGGCTGAGCGGCCTGCACGTCCAGGTGGACGACGGGGCGGACGTAAGGCAGCGGGTGCGGGAAGTGTGGGTGGGTGGAGCGGCCCTCGACCCCGAGCGCACCTACCGGGTCGCCCACACCGACTTGGAGACCGAACCGGGCACCTTCCTGTCTGGGGCCGGGGTCAGCGGAACCCAGGCTGATGCCAGCCTCCTGCTGGAGGACGTGCTCCGCGAGCACCTGGCAAGCTTCTCTCCCGTCAGCCCTCCGGCCTCGGCACCCTGGGCAGGGGTAGAACACCTGGGGCTGGAGGAGCAGACCAGCCGCTCTTAGATCACGTCACGCGCACCAAGAGCTTCAAAGATTAGCTTTTATGCTAATCTTTGGGTATGGTCCCGGGCTTCGATTTCAGCACGAGCGAGGTGCTGGAGTGGGAACTCGCCGCGATCTGGAAGGCTCTGGACGAGGATCGCCTGATCTTCAGCCGCCACGCCCGCGAGGAACTGAGTCTCGATGCCCTGACCCTCGATGACGTTCTGGACGCCATCAATTTTCCCGATGAGGTCAGCAAGGACCTCCCCGGCGGCCCCCGCGCCCCGGGCCTGAACTTCGACCGCTTTCTCGGCTCCATGCGCCTGCGGGCCAAGGTCGGCTGGCGCGACGCTACCTACATCGTCGTCACCGTCATGGCGAACTGAAAGGAGAAGCTATGCCTGTCCGGCCCACCACCTACCAGACCCAGCAGCGCGGCGTGCGAATCACCGTCACGGACGTGCCAACGACCTTCAGTGACGATGGGGAAGAACTGGGCTTCGCTCTGGGAGTTATGCGCCAACTCGACGCCCTGGTGCAGGAAGCCTTAGTGCAGGCGCCGGAAGGCGGTGCCGTCCAACTCGCCTACGCCGAGACGGTGCCGCCGCCTGATCCGGTGAGCCTGGAACTGCGGCGGGCGCTGCGACTCCGCAGGATAAACGGCGCCCAGATGGCCCAGCAGCTCGGCGTGACACCCCCGGTCGTCTCCCGTTGGCTCAGCCCCGACTATCACCAGCATGGAATGGAGACGTTACGGCGCATTGCCGACGCCCTGGACATGGACGTGGAAGTCAAGCTCAAGCCCAGGAAGCGCAAAACAGCGTCCTAGCCATTCCAAGGACCCGTCGGGAGGGCACCGGAAAGCACTTCATCAACAGGGGGGGGAACGTCGGCCCTCTCGCTGGAATGAACCCATGAGGCTGGACCAGGAAGCAAGGCACATTGCCCCCAACCGCCCCACCCTCTGCCGAGGCGCTGGCTTTCCCAGTCACAACCACACGAGCGGTCCAGTTCTTTGCGCAAAGAACTGCCCTCGTTTCTCTTGCCCTTAGCTCCCTTGACTGGCGCTCTCCTCCCCACGTCCACCGTCGCCCGGGAGGGGTCACCGGGTGCTGTCCCAGGCGAGCCGTCACGAGCGAGGATGGACCCTGCTTCGCTCAGGGAAAACGCAGGGTGTCGGTGGGCCGCGTGCGGATGCCGAAGAGGTCGAGCAGCAGCTTCTTGATCTGGAAGGAGCTGAGGTCGCTCAGCACGAACACCCGCTTCTGCCCGACCAGCACCTCACATGCCGCCGCCTCGCTGAGTTGCCCCGTCGTCTTGGGCGAGGGTGACATGGAGCGCACCACGTCCGCCGCCGAGGTCACCAGAAGGCCCCGGGCGCTCACGTAAAAGAGGGTTTCAGCATCGACCAGGTAGATGCCGGGCAGCGGGTGCTGCGGTTTGGTGTAATCGTTCGCCGTCGCCCAGGCGGTTACGAGGTCAACGCGCCCTTGCAAGAGGACCGTGCCCGAGACCTGCCAGTTCAGCAGCTCGATCCCCACGTCTTTCCCCAGGAAGGTTGGGAAGGCGGCGCCCACCTTGCGCGCCCGGCATGTCCACACGTTCCCCACGAAGCATCACTCCCTCCGCTCCAGCGCAGGCGCCAGCTTATCTTGCTTACTTTCCCCGGCGCAGCCAGTGAGGCGGATTTCGGGGCATTCGGGCTGGGATGAGCCCTACCGGGGAAACGTCCCCCAGCCTGTGCTGAGGCCCTAACCAAAACTCGTGCGACGAATGAGGCGCCGTCGCAGGAGTCCCCATCTACCATAAGGGCATGCCTGCACGGTCACGGTTCGAGGACCCCGGCACGACCCTCAAGGATTTCCTGGCCGGTCCCGTCCTTGTGACATGCCCTCGATGTGGACGTTGTGCTCGTGTAGCGCGACCAACCAAAACTGGGGGTGTCTTGCCATCGACAATCAATTGGACGGTCACCTGCTCGCACTGTGGCTTCGCAAAGTCAGATAGAGCGTCGGTGGGGTTCACTCTCAATCCGAAGCGCGACACACCTCAGGACCCCTTGTTCCGCCTCGCCCTCTGGCTCCAAACGCCCTGTGGAAGTCACGTGCTCTGGGCGTTCAACTACGCTCACCTCGACTTCCTCGAAGGATATGTAGCGGCCTCGCTAGAGGCTGGGCAGAAGCCTATCCAAGAAGGGGCCTGATTTTCGCCAGCATCAGAACGCAGGCGGCGACGAAGTGAAAGCCGATCAGGGTGGAGGACAAGCGTTCCAAATCTCGCCCGAGGCGACGGAAGCGCGATAACCATGCCAGGGAGCGCTCGACGACCCAGCGTTTGGGCAGGAGGACGAAGCCGCGTGAAGC
>NZ_PNOR01000057.1 GCF_002869765.1 Deinococcus planocerae
CCTGCTCGGCCAGCCCGTGACCCTCCCGGCCCGGGCCGCCGCCTTCGGGCCTCTCCCCGCCGCGCCGGGGCAGCCCGCCGCCCTGGAGGCCCAGATTACCCGCGCCCTCGCCACCCGGCCCGAGGTGGCCCGCGCGGGGAACGACCTCGCGGACGCGCAGGCGCAGCTCCGGGCGGCGCAGCTCGACGTGCGGCTGCCCGACCTCAGCGCGTCGGCGCAGTACGGCCAGCTCACGACCGGCCAGTCGGGCGCCGCCACCCGCACGGTGGGGGGCAGCCTCGACGTGAAGACGGGCGTCCTCGCCGGGCAGGTCAGCTTTCCGCTGCGTGACCCCGGCGACCTCCCGACCGGGCTGGCCCTGACCCTGAGCGCCGACCTGCCCGTCCTCGGCGGCGGGCGGCGCGCGGCCCTGACGACCGCCGAGGTGGGGGTGCAGCGCGCGGCCCTCGCCCTCGACACTGCCCGGGGGAGCGTGGACCTGGAGGTGCGCCAGCGCTACGCGGACCTGCGCACGGCCCTGGACACCCTGGGGAGCCAGCGCGGAGCCCTGACCCGGGCGCGGGCGGCGCTCGCCACCACGCTCGGGAGGCTCGCGGCGGGCCTCGCCACCGCGCTCGACGTGGAGGCCGCCGAGCTCAGCCTCCGGCAGGCCGAACTCGCGGTGGACACCGCCACCGTGAACGCTTACCTCGCCTCGCTGCGGCTCGCCCAGGCGACGACCGACCTCGACCCCACCCTCCTGACCCCCCCCACGGCGCCCACCGCCCCGGAGGCCCGCCCATGAACCGTGTCCTGCTCGCCCTGACCCTCACCCTCGCCTCGCCCCTGGCCGCCGCGCAGACGGTGGGCCTCACCCTGGAAGGCGCCGTGACCCGCGCGCTCTCGGGCGGCCCCGACGTGACCACCGCCCGCGCCAACCTGCAAAAGGCCCAGGCCACCCTGCGCGCCACCCAGGCCGACCCCAGCTCGATCATCACCACCCTGACCCAGGCCCAGCAGGGCGCCGCCGCCGCCGAGGCCACCCTGGCGGGCACGAAGCTGAACGTGGCGCAGAACGTGATCAACCAGTACCTCGCCGCCTCCGAGGCCGCCGGGCGGATCACCCTGAACGAGGCGCAGGTCGCCCTCGACGAGCGCACCCTCCAGATCGCCCGCGCCCGTCTGGCGGCCCGGGTCGCCACCCAGCTCGACGTGAACCGGGCGCAGACCACCCTCAACCAGGACCGCCAGGAACTCGCCGACGCCCGCGCGAGCCTGCCCGTGCTCGAAGCCCAGCTCGCCCGCACCCTCGGGCTGAACACCGGCACCGACCTGCGCCTCGCCGCCCCGCCCGCGCCTCCCAAGCTCAGCGTGACGCTCGCCGGGCTCCAGTCGGGGCTGGACAAGCGGCTGCCGACCCTCGTGCAGGCGGCGCAGGGGACGGAGTTCGCGGCCCTTCAGGTCCGTATCGCCGACAACGACTACACCCCGGCCCGGACCCTGCAAGACGCCCAGGTCGCGCTCGCCAACGCCCGGCGGGACCTGGAGAGTGCCGGGCGCGCGGCCAACACGCAGGTCAGAGACGCCTACCGCACGGCCCAGGACGCGGCGCAGCGGGTCGACATCGCCCGGCAGACCCTCGCCAACGCGCAGACCACCCTGTCCCAGGCGCAGGCCCGCCTGAGGGCCGGGACCGCCGCCGCCATCGACGTGCAGCAGGCGCAGGTGCAGGCCCGGCAGGCGGGGTTCGGGGTGACACAGGCGCAGAACAACCTCTGGCGGGCCCTGGCCGCCCTCTCCGCCGCGTCCGGCACCGACGTGACCGGGCTCGTGAGGTGAAGGCCATGACCCCAGCCCATTCGGTCCCACCACGCCTCGCCCGCCGTCTCGCGCTGCCCCTGACCCTCCTGTTGCTCCTCGCCGCGTGCTCGCCGGGGGGGCAGGGAGGAGCTGACGCCGGGTCCGGAGCCGCCCGCCCCGCCGCCACCCGCAACGACCTCGACGCCGCGCCCGCCAAGACGACCGCCCTCGCCGTGCGGACGGTCCCGGCGAGGGCGGGCACCCTGAGCGTCCAGCGCACTGCCTCGGCCACCATCCGCGCCGACCGCGACAGCAACGTCGCCGCCCAGGCCAGCGGGACGGTCGAGCGCGTCCTCGCCCAGGAGGGCGACCGGGTGGGGGCCGGGCAGGTCGTCGTGAGGCTCGACGACACCCAGGCGCGGCAGGCCCTGGAGAATGCCCGTCTCCAGGCCCAGCAGGCGCAGATCAGCCTGGAGCAGGCCCGCACGAACACCGGGCAGGCGACGGCCTCCCTGGGGGCCGCCGTGCAGGCCGCCGAGGCGAGTCTGGAAAAGGCCCGGCAGGACGCCGCGAGCGCCGAGAACCTCTACGGCCTGGGCGGGATCAGCCAGGCCGACCTCAACGCCGCGCGCAGTGCGCTCGCGCAAGCGGAAAGCGCCCTCGCCCAGGCCAGGAACAACCTCTCGCAAAATGGGCGGGGCGGGCAGAGCAGCCTCGCCCTGCTCCAGACGCAGCTCGAAACGGCGCGGGCGGGGGTGCGGCAGGCGCAGGAGAACCTGACGCGCACCGCTGTGAAGGCCCCCTTCGCGGGGGTGATCGCCTCGCTCGCGGTGGAGGTCGGGGAGTTCGCCGCGCAGGGGAGCCCGGTCTTCCGGCTGGTGGACGAGAACAGCGTGAAGGCCACCTTCAACGTGAGTCCGGCGGACGCGGCGGCCTTGCAACCCGGCACGCGGCTCAACCTGGGGTACGGCGGCACGAACTACGTGGCCGTCGTGCAAGACGCGAGCGGGATCGCGGGAAGCGACCGCCTCGTGCCGGTGACCGCGCGGGTGCAGGGGGGCGGCAGCCTGCCGGTCGGCGGCACGGCGCAGGTGCGCTACCGCGCCACCCTCGGCAACGGGGTGCTCGTGCCGACCGGGGCGATTCAGGTCGAGGGCGGCGAGAACGCGGTGTACGTCGCCGCGCAAGGGACGGCCCGCCGGGTCCCGGTCACCGTCGTCGCCGAGTCGCAGGGGCGGGTCGCCGTGCGGGGAGTCACGGCGGGCGCCCGCGTGATCTTCCCGGTGCCGCCCAGCCTCCAGGACGGGGCGAGCATCCGGGTGGGGGCCCCGGCAGCCGGGGCGGGGGGGCAGAGCCCATGAGCGTTCACGACCAGCCCGAACTCACCGCGCCGCGCGGCACCCTCCCCGACGGCACGCCCGAGCCCGTCGTCAACCCCGCCGTGCGCTTCAGCGTGCGCAACTACGTCTTTTCCATCGGTGTCTTCGTGCTCGCGGTGCTGCTGGGCTTGATCGCCACCACCCGCCTCGGCGTGGAGCTGCTGCCCAACTTCGAGGTGCCCGTCCTCGCGGTGAGCACGTCCTACCCCGGCGCGACCCCCGATCAGGTCGACCGCGAGGTGAGCCGCCCGGTCGAGGACGCGGTGAGCACCCTCGGCGGCGTGGTGGACATCAACTCGACCTCGGTGAGCGGGCAGTCGGCGGTGGTGATCACCTTCTCCGACCAGACCGACATCGACTCGGCGGCGAACAGCGTCTCCCAGGCGGTCGCGGCGATCCGCGCCACCCTGCCCGAAGGCACCGAGGCCCCGGTCGTCCAGAAGTTCGACCCCAACGCGACGCCGATTCTCACCCTCGCCCTCCTGGGAGGCTCGGCGCCCGCGGCGGACGTGACGACCTACGCCGAGGACGTCCTCGTGCCCCGGCTGGAGCGGGTGGAGGGCGTGGCCGACGTGAGCGTCTCGGGCGGGCCCGAGCGGCAGATCCAGGTGCTGCTCGACCCCGCGCGGCTCCAGGCGTACAACCTCGCGCCGGGCCGGGTGTCGGCGGCGATCCAGGCCTCGGCGCTCGACCTGCCCGCCGGAAGCGTCACCCAGGGCGGCAACACCATCGGCTTTTCCACCCGCAACACGCCGACCACCCTCGCCGACGTGGAGCGCATCGTCGTGGACCCCGCCACGGGGCTGCGGGTGGCGGACGTGGCGACCGTGCGCGACGCGGCGGCCCGGCCCACGAGCTACGCCCGGCTCAACGGCCAGCCCGCCGTGCTCCTCGACGTGCGCAAGGCGAGCGGCACGAACAGCGTGGCGGTGGCCGACAACGTGCGCGCGGCGATGGAGGCCCAGACCCTCCCCGCCGGGTACCGCCTCACCCTGGCGAGCGACACCACCCGCGAGACGCGCGCCACCGTGGAAGACACCTTCAAGGAGTTCCTGATCGCCATCGGGGCGGTGGGCGTGATCGTGCTGCTCTTCCTGGGGCGGCTGAATACCGTCTTCGCGGTCGTGCTCGCCATTCCGATCTCGATCAGCGCGGCGCCGCTGCTGTACTCGGCGCTGGGCTTCACCTTCAACATCGTTTCCCTGCTCGCCATCATCGTCGCCATCGGCATCGTGGTGGACGACTCCATCGTGGTCGCGGAGAACGTGCAGCGTTACCGCGACATGGGGTACGGCCTCTTGAGGAGCGTGCTCCTCGGCGCCTCCGAGGTCTTTTCCGCCGTGACTGCCGCGAGCTTTTCCTTGCTCGCCGTCCTGATCCCGCTCTCGTTCATGCCGGGCATCCTGGGGCAGTTTTTCAGCCAGTTCGGCCTCGGCCTCGCCGCCGCGATCACGATGAGCTGGCTGGAGGCGCTGCTCTTCCTCACGGTGCGCATGGCGTACACCCGCGACCCCGAACCCATCTCGTGGCGCGAGGTGCCCGGCGTGTTCGCCCGGCTGCCGCGCTTTTTCTTCGGGGCCCTTCTCAGCGTGCGCCGATTGCCGGGGCTGCTCCTCCTCGCGCTCTTCGGGGCCGCCGGATGGACCGCGCTCGACCGCCTGACCGGGCTGCCGACGCCCGCCGTGGCCGGGCTCGCCATCGCCTTGGCGCCCGTGCTCCTGACGCTGGTGCGCTACCTCCTGACCGTGCTGCTCGCCCTGCTGGAGGCGCTGACGGGGACCCTGCACGGCCTGACCAACAAAGGCGTGAAGGGCACCGCCCGCGCGTACGCCCGCTCGGTGGGCGGGGCGCTGCGGCGGCCCTGGGTGGTCATGGTCATCGCGGGGCTCTTCCTCGCCAGCGTGCCCTTCGCCATGCGCGGGATCGGGTTTTCCTTCACCCCCCGCAGCGACTCCGGCCTCCTGGCCGTGGACGTGGAGCTGCCCACCGGCACCGACCTCGCCACCACGAACGCCCTCACGGCCCGGGTCGAGGACCGCCTCCTCGCGCGGGACGAGGTGCGGCTCGTGCAGACGAGCGTGGGGGCCGGGGGCTTCACGGGCGGCACGAACGCGAACGCGGCCTCGCTGACCCTCACCCTGGTGCCCAAGGAGGAGCGCCCCGGCATCGAGACCCTCGCCGCGCGCTACGGGGCGGAACTGGAGCGCGTCGCCTCGGGCGTCCCCGGCGCCGAGGTGCGCGTGACCGCCGAGCAGGGCGGCCCCGGCGGCAGCGCGGACATCAGCCTCGCGCTCACCGCCCCCAACCAGGCCCTCCTCGTGGAGCGCAACCGCGAGGTCGTGCGGCTGCTCTCGCAGGACCCCAACATCGCCTCCCTGGAGAGCAGCCTGAGCGCCACCCGCCAGGAGCGGACCTTCGTGCCCGACCCCGCCCGCCTCGCCGGAAGCGGTCTGAGCGCCTCGGACGTGGCCCAGGCCCTGCGAACCTACAACGACGGCACGACGGCGGGAAATCTGCGCGACGGCGACCGCAGCGTGGACATCGTGGTGCGGCTCGACCCCGCGCAGGTGCAGGGCGAGCAGAGCCTGCTCTCCCAGACGGTGTACTCGCAGGCCCTCGGGGCGAACATTCCGCTCGCGCAGCTCGGCACCTTCGAGCTGCGGCAGGCCCCGGCCACGCTCAGCCGCCTGAACAAGGCGTACACGGCGACCCTTGACATCAACCTCGCGCCGGGGGGGCCCAACCCCTTCGCCTACCAGCGCGTGATCACCGAGCGGGTGGCGGCGGCGGGCCTGCTTTCGGGCGGGGTGACCCTGGGGAACGCCTCGGCCTTCGGGAGCGCGGGGCTGACGAGCGACCTCGTGTTCTACGGGCCCATCGTGCTCGTGCTCGCGGTGCTCTTGACGTACCTGGTGCTGGGCTCGCAGTTCAACTCGTTCCGTTACCCGATCTACCTGCTGCTGCCCGTGCCGCTCGCCATCGTGGGGGCGCTGTGGACGCTGAACTTCTTCGGGGTGAACCTCGACGTGATCACGGTGCTCGGCATGGTGATCTTGCTCGGGCTCTCGACGAAGAACTCGATTCTCTACCTCGAATTCGTGACCGAGCGGATGCGGGTCCTGCCGCTGCGCGAGGCGCTGATCGAGGCCGCCGAGCTGCGCTTCCGCCCGATCATCATGACCACCCTGACGGTGCTCGTGATCAGCCTGCCGCTCGTCTTCGGGCAGGGGGACGGGGCCGAGTTCCGCCGCGGGCTGGGCATCGTGATCCTGGGCGGCGTGATCACGTCCACCCTGCTCACCTTCTACGTGGTGCCGAGCGTCTTTTACTTCTTCGAGCGTGGGCGGCAAACACCCCGCGAGGTCAACCTCTCGCAGGTCCCGGCGCCCGCCTTGCCCGCCTCGGACTGAGCCCGGCCTCCGTCGCCCCGCGTCAAGCCCCGCCCCTCGTGGCTGGGGCTTTTTTCACGCTTTCCTGCACCTTGGGTGAAGACCCGCCGGGGGTCGCGCCTCCTACAATGAGAGCTGAGCCGTGAAGGAGCCGAGCCGCCGCCCTCCCCCGGAACCCGGGCGGGCCGTGCTGGGGGCGTCCGGCGACACGAAGGAGTGACCCTCGACATGGACTGGCAAAACCTTCCCGGAGGCGGGAATATCGAGGACCGCAGGGGCGGAGGCGTCCCCGGCGGCGGCATCGCGGCGGGCGGCGTCGGCGGGCTGATCATCGCCCTGATCGCCATGTTCTTCGGGGTGGACCCGAGTGTGGTCCTGGGCGGCGGGCAGGGCACGCCCACCACCCAGACGCGGCCCCAGACCCAACCCGGCGCGCAGGACGAGGCGTACCAGTTCGTCGACCGCATCCTGGGCAGCACGAACACCGTCTGGAGCGGTGTTTTCCGGGAGGCCGGTCGGACATACACGCCGCCGACGCTGGTGCTCTTCAGTGGCGTGGTGCAGAGTGCCTGCGGTCAGGCGAGCAGCGCGGTGGGGCCCTTTTACTGCCCGCTCGACAACAAGGTGTACCTCGACACCAGCTTCTTCTCCCAGATGGACCGCCGGCTCGGCGGGGGCGGGGACTTCGCGTACTCGTACGTGATCGCGCACGAGGTCGGGCACCACGTGCAGAACGAACTGGGCATCGCCGATCAGGTCGAGCGGGCCCAGCGGCAGTCGCGCAGCGAGGCCGAGGCGAACCAGTACGGGGTGCGGCTCGAACTCCAGGCGGACTGCTTCGCGGGCGTGTGGGGCAACCGGGTCGCCACCCTCGCCAACCTGACCGAGGCGGACGTGCGCGAGGCCGTGAACACCGCCTCCGCCATCGGGGACGATACCCTCCAGCGCCAGGGGCAGGGCTACGTCGTGCCCGACTCGTTCACCCACGGGACGAGCGATCAGCGCGTGCGCTGGTTCATGACGGGCTTCCGGACCGGGGACCCCAACCGCTGCGACACCTTCAACCAGAATTACGGCCAGCTCTGAGGCGGGCCCTCATCCACCCCGCACCCGGCTGCGCTTTCATGCGCCCGTGACCCTGAAGCGCCCCCGACCCCAGCCCCGGTGGACGGTCGGGGGCCTTCCCGTGACTGTGCGGCGCAGCGCCCGCCGCCACACCCTGTCCCTGCACGTCGCGCCCGGCGCGGTGACGGTCCACGCCCCGGCCCGCACCCCCGAGTCCCTGATCGAGAGCTTCCTGGAAGCCAAGCGCGCCTGGGCCGAGCGACACCTCGCCGCCTACGCGGCCCGGCCCGGCCCGGCCCCGCTCGCGGACGGCTCGCCCCTGCCCTTCCTGGGGGAGACGCTGACCCTGCGCCTGACCACGCAGACGCGCGCTCCCTTCCGGTCAGGTGATGAGGTCCACATTCCCCCGGGTGACCCGGATGCCCTGCGCCGCGCCGCCGAGCGGTGGTACCGCCAGGCCGCCCTGCCCGAGCTGCGCGCGCTGGTGGAGGGGTATGCGCAGGCGCTGGGCGCCCGGGACCGTCTGCGCAGCGTCCGCCTCAGCGCGGCCCGCACCCGCTGGGGAAGCTGCACCGCCGCGGGCGACATTCGGCTGCACTGGCTGCTCGCCCGCGCCCCCCGCGAGGTGGCCGCCTACGTCGCCCTGCACGAGGCCGCGCACCTGCTTGAACTCAACCACTCGCCCCGCTACTGGGCCCACGTCGCCCGCCTGATGCCGGGGCACACGAGGTGGCGGGCCTGGTTGAAGGAACACGCCCACACCCTGGCCCTCGGGTAGGCGGACGGGAACCCGAAAAGAGGTGGGCAGGAAGGTCTGTCCCCGGTCGCCTCGGTGATTGCCCTGGTCTCAGCGCCGCGGTCTCACATCGCGGGCATCGGGCTCGGCAGGCCCGGGGTGTCGGGGTTGCTCGTCGGCAGGGGCTCGGGCATCCCGGGCGTGTCGGGATTCATCGGCGGGTCCATGATCGGCCCGGTGTCGTCGCCGCCGGGCATCTGCTCGGGCAGCGGGGAGGGAACGTCGGTCGGCTCGGTCGCGGGCGCGGCGGGACGGTCGTAGGGAGATGTCATGGTCGGGCCTCCTGGGTTGGGGATGGGGCCAGTATTCGCCGGTGACGGGAAGGGGTGGGGGAGAGGGGGGTGAAGGGACCTTCAGAACAACCTTCTTGGCGAGGTCTCTCTGGGTACCCGGTCACCCAGTCGGGGCCAGGACCCCCGATCAGGGGTACCCCCGTCTGGGGCTAGGGGGGAAGTGGGGGTTCTCCCAGACTGGGGGGATGAGAGGCCCTTCATCCACACGCGGCGCCACCTTGGTCGTCGTCGTGTTGTTCACGACTTTGCTGCTGGCGGTGTTGCTGGCGGCCTCGTCGCAACTTACGCTGTCCAGCCGCCGCAGCGTCGGTGACCAGCGTGCCGCCTTGCAGGCCCAGTATGTGGCCGAGTCGGGCGTGGCGCTCGCGCGCAGCCGACTGCGGGACGTGCAGACCCTCTTGTCCGAGGGCAGCATCATGGTCCCGTCCGGCACCACCGCCTCCAAGCTCAAGGGCTACGCCGAGAAGTTCTGTGGCAACACCACCTGGGTGACCACGACCGAGGCCAGCGGCACCCAGCGGAGCAGCTGCACCGCCGCGCCGAACGCTGCCGCCGCCGACCAGTTCGAGGTGTTCGCCCTGTTCGTGAAACCGACCAGGTACACGGAACTGCTCCCGGCGGGGGAACGGCCCAGCAACGTCGGCGATCTCGCGGCCACCCGGGCGTGGTGGCGCGACCAACTCGCGTTGGGGCAGCAGGTCAGTGCCGATGGCGTCACCCTGAACTACCGACTCCGGCCCAGCCGCGTGGAGCGGGTCAACAACGAGAGCTACCGCTTTTACGTGCAGCTCGACGCCCTGAACGTGGGCGGAACGCAAAACAACGCGACGCGTGTCCTGGCCGCCAGCCGAACCACGCAGACCGGCTGGTGGGTTGAAGTCGCGCTGCCGAGTTACCTCGATAACGTGCTGTTTACCAATCATCACACCTCCGACCCGAACAATGCGTCCGCCTCCTCCTGGAAGCCCACCGTGAACTTCACCGGTCAAGAATTCGACGGCCCGGTCCACACCAACGAGCGCTTTTTGTTCGCCAACGGCGCCACGGCGAAATTCAGGGGGAAACTCAGCAGCGCGGGCTGCACGAACTTGAAACAGAGCGGTTTGAATGACGACAAGAGTTGTACGCAGTCGCCGGGCTACTACTATGGGGGCGGCGACGATGGCAACCTGAGGAGGCCCGCCACGTCGGCCACCTCCGACGTCGACAAGAATGCCAGCCTGCTGAACAGGCTCGGCGCGGACGTGCCGAACGTCGAACTGGCGAACGTCAAGAACGCGGACGGCACCCCCAGCCCCGTCAAGGACGTGACCTTTACGGCCCCCTACCGCCCGATGCCCGTGAACGCCAACAGCCAGCGCAGCGCCGCCCAGGGCAAGGTGCCCGACGAGAAGAAAGACGACCCCGAGGAGGTGGCCCGCTACACGGGTGGCCGGGGACTCTACTTTTCCGACGATGTGGCGGGCATCATCCTGGCGGCGGGAGACGCGAACGGCAACTCGCCGGGGAACTACAACGCCACCACCAAGACCTGGTCTCCGGCGCCGACCTACCAGTACATCCGTGTGGCGAAAAAGTCGGAAAACCAGTTCGTGCGCCGCGAGGAGCGCTGCGTGCAGTACTACACGAATGGAAGCTGCTACCGCAAGGAGACCTTCGACGTCTACCGCAAGGTCCTGAGCGACTTCGACGAGTACCGGGTGAACGCGGCGGGGCGGATGGAGAAAAGAGGGGGCTCGGGTTGGAGCCCGCACCTCGACAAGTTCAACGGCGTGATCTTCGGCGAGAAGGGCATCGGCGCTCTCGAGGGCCCCGAGCGCAACGGCACGCTGGCCCCGCCTGCCATCGCGCCCTTTTCCCAACTCACGGTGGCCGCCGAGAACGACATCAGCATCGCGGGCGACCTCACGCTCTCCAGCCAGCCCTGCATGCCCACCGACGCCCCCTGCAAGGCGGCCAAGCCCGACAGCCCCGACAACGTGCTGGGCATCTACTCCCAGTCGGGAGACGTGGTGATCGCCAAGGAGGCGCCCAACAACCTCAACATCCACGCCATGCTGATGTCAAGCAAAGGGGAAGTCCGGGTCGACGGCTACGACTTCGGGGCTCAGCGTGGCGACGTGAATCTGATCGGCGGTCTGGTGGAAAACTGGTACGGGGCCTTCGGCACCTTCGGGAATACCGACACCGGGTATGGCCGCAAGTTCTCCCACGACCGCCGCTTCGAGGACCCGGGGTTCACTCCACCCTTTTTCGCGCAGTCGCCGGTCTGGATTCCGACTGACGCGGGCAGCGCGCTCGGACTCGACAACCTCGTGGTGAACCAGGGTGACAAGAGTGACCTCAAGGACCTGCGCTGATGTCCAGGAGGCTGCGACGCTCGGGGTTCACTTTGATCGAACTGCTCGTCGTCCTGGTCATTCTCGGCGTGCTGATGGGGCTGTTCGGCATGGGCTACTTGCGCAGCGTCCGGGCGGGCGAGGTGAGGCAGGGGGCCGCGCAACTGGCCGCCGACCTGCGAGCCGCGCGGTCCAGCGCCCAGCGGCAAAGCCAGAGCGCTTCTTTCTCCTGGGCAGACGGGATGACGAACCTCAGCACCTACACCCTGAGTCTGCCCTCAGGCACTAGCGTGCGGTCTTTGCCCAACCGGGTGACCTTCCGCTGTGTGTCGGGTGGGGGCTGCCCGGCGGCCTCCTCCGGGGTCCGGACCCTGACCTACCTGGCCCCCTACGGAGAGATGACGAGCACGATCAACGGCATGCGGCTCCTGGTGGAGAGCACCGTTCCCAATATCCCCGCTCTGGAGGTTCGCGTGGTAGGGGTCACCGGACGCGTGATGATCACGGCGGTGAGCCCGTGAAGCGCCCGACAATGCATTCCCTGGAGGACCCGACCTTGACGATGACCCCAACCTCTTCCTCCCTGCGGCAGGTCCAGGGCTTTACCCTGGTCGAGTTGCTCGTCGCCATCGCCTTGCTGGGCATGTTGCTCGCCGTGATCATTCCGGGCATCACTGCCCTGCTCGGCATCAACCGTACGGGCGAGCGGGACCTCACGGCCACCACCCAGGCCCAACGGGTGCTGGAAGAGGTCAAGGGGGCCTGGCAGGTGCAGGACAACTACGACCGCAACTGCGCGCCGGGCCTGGTGTTGCCCAGCGGAGTCACCCTGCAAAGCCGCTCGCTCGACTCGCGGGCCCGGAATCCGGGCACCCTGGGCAGCGTCTCCGTGGGCGCGTCCTGCCCGGTGAGCACGGGGACGGCGCCCGTCATGCGCCGCGTGACGGTGACTGCCGGCACCGGCACCCAGGCGACCACCCTCACGCTCGACGTTCTGAGGCCCCAGTGAGGGGCCGGACGAACGGCGTGGCCGAGGGTGGATTCACCCTGGTCGAGATGCTCGTCGTGACGGCCATCCTCGGCGTCGTGCTGCTGGCCTTGAGCAACACCTTCGTCAGCGGCTCCCAGACGACGACCCTCGCGGCGGGCCGCGCTGAGTTGCAGCAGGAGACGGTCAACGCCGGGCAGCTCATCGCGTCGCGCGTGAAGGAGGCGTGGTATGTCTTCCCACCCGCGCAGACCTTGGCGCTGGGGGGCGGCGAGCTGCGGCGCAACCCCCTCGCCTCGACCGCGAGCGGGAACTGGACGGTCGGGACCCACCCGATCCTGGCGATGGTCATGCCGCCCCGTGCGACGCCCAGCGCAACGAATGTCTGTTCTGCCGCTACGCCTGATTTCTGCTACCGCTTCTACGCCTATTACCCCGTCAAGCGTTCGGTCTGGGTCGCGGGTTCGAGCGGAGCCTCCAACCCGGGCAGCGACGCAGCCAACGACGCCTCCGTGTGGGTTCTCGCCGAGTACCGCGACTACTACTACGAGAGCAACCCGCCCACCACCCCGCCCAGCAGCCTCACGCTGCCGCCCACCCCCGGCAGCGACGCCAACTTGCTCTCGGACTACATCGCCCCGACCACCAACGTGGGAATCGGCCTCAACTACAAGATGTTCGATTATGTCCTGAATTCGGCGGGCGCGGTCATTGCCGTCAAACTCAACCTCGCCACCCAGCGGCAGATCAACGGCAGAGTCGTTCGCCTGCCCGACGCGACAGGTGCCTACGCGCTGAGCATCTACCCACAGAACCTCGGGCGCACCCCCGCCTTCTGACGCCCACACCTCAACGAAGCCAGAAACCGGGCGCGTGCAGGGGCAGGTAGACTGCCCCCATGCTCGTCACCTCCCGGGTGCAAGACCTCCTCGCGCGTGAGCGGGCGCTTCTCGCCGACCTTCAGGCCTTCCTGGAGACGCAGGGCGCTCCCCCCGAGGCGGTCGAGTACGCGCGTGGTGCGGTCCGGTCGCTCGACGAGACCTTCCTCCTCGTTGTGGTGGGCGAGTTCAACGCGGGCAAGAGCTCTTTCGTGAACGCCCTCCTCGGCGCGGACGTGTTGCCCGAGGGCGTCACGCCGACCACCGACCGCATCTACGTTCTCGTCCACGGCGAGCGGCCCGGCGAGCCCGAGCCCACCCGCGACCCCTTCGTGAGCCGCCTGACCTACCCCCTCCCCAGCCTGGAGGGGGTGGCCCTGGTGGACACGCCCGGCACGAACGCGATCATCCGTCAGCATCAGGCGCTGACGGAGGGCTTCTTGCCGCGCGCCGACCTCGTGCTCTTCCTGACCTCGGCGGACCGCCCCTTCACCGAGTCCGAGCGGCAGTTTCTCAGCCTCGCCGCCCGCTGGGGCCGCAGCGTCGTCATGGTGGTGAACAAGGCGGACCTGCTGGAGACGGGGGAGGGGCGCGAGCAGGTCCGCGAGTTCGTGGAGAAGGGCGCGCGGGGGGTGCTGGGCCTCACGCCCCCCGTCTTCTTGGTCAGCGCGCGGGGGGAGCGGCGAGGCGGCGATCCCGGCTTCGCCGCGCTCAGGGAGGCGCTCACCACCCGGCTCTCGGAGACCGAGCGCACCCGCCTCAAGCTGCAAAGCCCGCTGGGCACCGCCGCCGAGATCCTGAGCGGCGAGGAGGTCCGCGCCGAGGCTGCCCGCCGCACCCTGGTCGAGGACCTGGGCATCCTGCGTGACCTCGAAGCCCAGCGCGAGCGCCACCGGGGGACGATGCTGGGCGAACTCGACGGTCAGCTCAACCGCCTGGGCCGCCTGCTCGGCGAGTTCGAGGTCCGGGCCGACCGCTTCATCGACGCGCGGCTGCGCTTTTCCAACCTGCGCGGGCTGATCAACGGGCGAGCGTTGGAGGAGGACTTCCGGCGCGAGGCGGTGGCCGAGTTGCCGGACGCCATCGACCGGCAGTTCGGCACCATGATCGACCGTTTCGTAGAGGCGAACTTGCACTTCTGGGAGGACGTGCAGGCCTTCTTGATCCGCCGCCAGCCCAGCAGCGAGGTGGCCCGCACCCGCTTCTCCTACGACCGGGGCGCCCTGCTGGAGGGGATCGCCGGGAGTGCCCGCCAGCACCTGGAGACGACGACCGAGCACGAGCTCGCCCGCCAGCTCTCCCGCGACGCGGAGGACGCCCTCAAGGGGGCGGTGGGGGGCCTCGCCGGGGGCATCGGCATCGGGGCGGGGCTGGGCGCGCTCGTCGGGGCGACGGCGGTCGACTTCACCGGGGGCATCCTCGCGGGGCTCACGCTGGGCAGCCTGGGCCTGTTCGTGCTGCCCAACAAGCGGCTCCAGGCCCACCGCGGGCTGCGCCAGAAGGTCGCCGAGCTGCGCGCGGCCCTGGAGCGCATCGTCCGCCGCGAGTACGAGCGCGAGCAGGAGCGCGCCGACGCCCGGCTGCGCGACGCGATCAGCCCCTACACGCGCTTCACCGAGCAGGAGCAGGCCCGGCTCGCGGGGGCGGCCACGCGGGCGGCGGAGTTGCGCGCCAGGCTCGGCGCCCTCCAGGAGGAAGTCAAGGCGCTGGGGTAGGGGCGGCCCAGGTTTGACAAGCGCGGGCGCATGGTCTACCCTTGTCCGGGCGGTATTTTTGCCGCTTTGGTCCGCCAGTGTAGCTCAGCGGTAGAGCAACTGATTCGTAATCAGTAGGTCGTCGGTTCAAATCCGACCCCTGGCTCCAGCACCCGAAAGCCCCGCTCCAAGAGCGGGTTTTTCTTTTCCTCCGTTGCCGCTCAAGGGCTGAAATAGGCGCCAGTGTCCTACAGATTGTCCCGGTGTCCGGCTGACTTTCTGAGGAACCCTGACCGCCTCCCCAGCCCGGAAAGGCACCATGCGCGGACTGAGAAAGAAAGCCCCCGACTGGCCGGAAGTGTTTGACCTGTTCCTCGCTGACCGCGCCCCCACATGCCGCCCCCGCACTCTGGCCTTCTACCGTCAGACCTGGGGCTACTGGGCCAAGTTCAGCGGGGGAGACGCACCCTCCCGGGAACTCTGCCAAGCCTTCCTCCTCCACCTGGGCAAGACCTACAACCCTAACGGCGCCCTGTCCGTGTGGCGTGGCGTCCGGGCTGTCCTGAACTTCGCCCACAAGGAAGGACACAGCCCGTTCGACCCCGCCGCCGTCACGCCCCCGCGGGAACGCAAAGGCCAGAAGGAACCCCTCACTGCGGCAGAGTGCCGCGCCGTGCTCGCTGCCTGTCTCAACCCCCGTGACAAGGCCCTCGTCAGTCTGCTCCTCGACACCGGGCTACGTGCTCAGGAAGTGTGCAGCGTGCGAGCGGAAGACCTCAACTGGGAACAGCGGGAGGTCTACGTCTGGAACGGCAAGGGCGGGAAGCCCCGCACTGTCCCTTTCAGCGCCACCACCGCGAAGGCCCTGAAACGCTGGGCACAGGTCCGGGAGCCGGAGAGCCCGTGGTTCTTCCACAATGTGGACAACAGCTACGGGACCCAACTCCACCCCGTCTACCTGACGCGCTGCCTCTCCCGCATAGGCCAGCGGGCAGGCGTGACCCCACTGGGGCCGCACAGGCTCCGGCACACCTTCGGGCGCCTCTACGTTGCCGGGGGAGGGGACAGCGCCCACCTTCAGCGGCTCATGGGTCATGAAACCCTGTCAATGACTCAGAACTTGCACCTGAATAGGTAGCGAAAAAGCGCTCCCAGGGGCGAGAAAGAGGGTGTGTGGAACCTCAAGCTTCGCGGGGAGCGCGCTCGTATTTTGGCAGATGCGCTCCTCGCTGTCCCGA
>NZ_PNOR01000058.1 GCF_002869765.1 Deinococcus planocerae
GGGTCCGTACGCCCGCCGCGCCGTCCATCGTGTCCCCGCCCGCGCCGCCGTGGACGTGGGTGTCGACGAACCCGGGGAGGATGAAGCACTCCCCCGTACCCGAGACCGCTTGCGGCATGACGCTCTCGATCCGCGCGCCGAAGGTGAGGGTGCCCGGGGTGACGCCCCCCGGGAGGACGAGGTGGCCCCGCAGGGTGTGGACAGGTCGGGTGCCGGACCCCATCCCCCCAGGGTAGAGCTTCACGCGGCCCCCGTGGTCGGGGTAAGAGGGTCCGCGCGGCGCACGCGGGCGGTCGGCGGGGGGCTCCCGGTCAGTCCTCGTCCGCGACCGGCGCCAGGGTCTCGCCGATGACCTCCAGCAGGAGCCGCACGAGGTCGGGGTCGAACTCCCCGCCCGAGCGGGCTTGAAGCTCGGCGAGGGCCTCCTCGGGGTCCCAGGGGAGGTCGTGGAGACGGGGGTTTGTCAGGCCGTCGTAGGCGTCGCACAGGGCGAAGAGCCTGGCTTCCAGGCTGATCTCAGTGCCCAGCTTGCCCGCCGGGTAGCCGCCGCCGTTCCAGCGCTCGTGGCGGTCGGTGATCACCGAGAGGGCCCCCGGGGGCAGGCCGCCCAGCATCTGCGCGAAGCCGTCGGCCCCCGGCGAGGCCTCCCTGGGCAGCAGGGCCCCGAGCAGGGTGACCTTGCCGATGTCGTGCAGGTACGCGCCCCAGCGCAGGGCCTGACATTGCCCCGGGGACAGGGCCAGCCGCCCGGCGAGCCGCAGCGCGAGGTCCGTCACCCGGTCGGTGTGCCCGTGCGAGTCGCCGTCCCAGGTTTCGAGCATCTGCCCCAGCGCCCGCAGCGCCGCCTCCCGCGCCCGGGTGGCCTCCGCCTCGGCGGCGAGTCGCCCTGCCAGCGCCGCCACCGTGCCCGACACCATGCTGAACAGGGCCGTTTCCTCGGCCTCCCACACGTGCGGCTGGGCCGTGCAGAGCACGAAAGCCCCCAGCAGGGGACCGTCCCCGACCCGGACGGGCGCCGCCGCCAGGCTCGCCACCCCGGGGCCCGTGCCCTCCCGCAGGTCGGCGGCGGTGCTGTCGAAGAAGAGCGGGCGCACGCTCTCCTCCAGGGCGCGCAGCAGGGGCGTGTCGGCACTCAGGCCCCCGGGCGGGTTCAGCGCCGGGGGCAACTCGCCGCAGGCCGCCTGGACCCCGTAGCCTCCCAGGGGCCCGCCGCCCCGCATGAGGAACACCGCCCCCGTGGCCGCCGTCGCGCCGACGAGGTGCTCCAGCGTCGGCAAGACGCCCGAGGCGAGGTCCGGCGCCGCCAGGGCCACCCGCGTCAGGGTCACCACCGACTGCGCCGCCGAGGTCCGGGCGTCCTGCCCAGGGGTGAGGTCCGAAATCCGGGGGGTGAAGGGCACAGTCACCCCCGCAGCATAGTCACCTGGCTCTTACATTCCTCGGACGCCCTGTCAAGCCGCCCCGCGGTAAGCCAGTCTTAATCCTCGCGTCTCCTGCGCCGCCCGGCCCCGACTTACCCTCAACCCTTGCGCAAGGCGAGGCGGGGCCGGGGCCCCATACCCTGCCGTATGGCATCCCCCATCCTCGACCTCGCGGGCCTCACGCTGGAGGTCAACCACCTGCCCCGCGGCGTCCGCTTCTACACCCAGGTCCTCGGCCTGACCCTGCTGGAGCACGGCGAGGAGCGCGGCGTCGCCCACTTCGAGGTGAACCCGGCCCAGACCCTCACCCTCTGGAAGCCGGTCACCCGGCAGGCGAACGACCCCCGCCTCGCCTCCCTGCGCGCGCGCGGCGCCTCGCACCTGCACTACGCCTGGCAGATCCGGCCCGAGGACTTGGACCGCTGCAAGGCCCTCCTCGACGAGCACGGCCTCGCCTGGACCGAGATCGACCTCGGCACCCCCGAGCGCCCCGACCCCACCGTCTATTTCTTCGACCCCTTCGGGCACGGGCTGGAGCTGCGCGGCATCGACCTCGCGGACGGGCGGCGGCCCGCTTTCCCCCCGGCCCCGGTCGTGCGCCCGCCCCACGCCCTCCCGGTGATGGGCCTGCGCGAGGTGGCCCTGGCCTTCGGCGACTACGCGGCCATGAAGGAGCGCTTGCCCCGCGCCTACGGCTTCGCCCTCGCCAAGGAGCAGCCGGACCGCGACTTCGCCCAGTTCACCCTCGGCCCGGAGCCCGAGCCCGACGGCAACGGCACCCCCCGCCGCTGGCTGTACGCCTGGGACCCCCAGGTGGGCCTCGCCGACATGTTCGGGGGTGACCACGCCCACGTGCGCTTCCACGCCGACGTGGACGCGGTGCTCGCGCTCGTGCGGGCGGAGGGGCTTCCCTACGTGCGCACGGAGGAGGGGCTGGCCGCGCGCGACCCGGAGGGACACGTCTTCGAGTTCGTGGCGCCTCCGCCGCCCAGCGAGTGAGAAAAATGCCTCAACTGTACGGAGTCCTGCGGAGTCGCGTGGGGGAGGACCGTATCGTGCGATACAGGTCCTGACCCTTCACCACCGCGCCGCCCTTTAGACGGACCTCAAGGAAACCTCTGGGCCGGGCTCGGCGGGAACACGTTAAGGTCGGCCCAATGCTCATTCCCACGCACAGGAGATCTCCCATGTCCAAAGTCCTGAAGTACGCCGCCCTGCTTCCCGCCCTCGCCCTCGGTGCCGCCTCGGTCGCGCACGCCGACCTCGCCGACATCAGGAAGCGCGGCGAGCTGCGCGTCGTGATGAGCGGCGAGTACCCGCCCTTCTCGCAGCCTGGCCCCGACGGCTCGCTGACGGGCTTCGACGTGGACGTGGCCCGGGAGATCGGGCGCCGCCTGGGCGTGCGGGTGAACGTCATCAAGGCCGAGTTCCCCTCGATCATCGCGGGGCTTCAGGCCGGGCAGTTCGACATGGCGGTCGCCTCGCAGAGCAAGACCCCCGAGCGCGAGCGGGCGGTGGACTTCCTGAGCCGTCCCTACTACTACGACGGCTTCCAGCTCTTCGTGCCCGCGAACTCGACGGCGACCAACCTGAACTCGCTGCGCGGGGCCCCGGTCGCCGTCGCGCAGGGCACGGTCTTCGAGAAGTTCCTGCGCGACCGCAAGTACCCCAACGTCGCCACCTACAGCGGCGAGCAGGAGATCTTCCTCGCGCTCGCGGCGGGCCGCGCCGGGGGCATGATCACCACCCGGACGGTGGGCAACGTCGCCATCAAGAACGGCCAGAAGATCAAGGCGGCGGGCCCGGTCCTCCAGCAGGACAACCCCTACATCACCCTGGGCAAGAACCAGCCCCAGCTCAAGACCGCCGTCGAGCGGGCCCTGAACGCCATGCGGGTGGACGGCACCCTGCGCAACATCAGCGTCAAGTACCTGGGCGCCGACGTGACCACGCCGGGCCGGTAAGCCGGACGGTACTCGCCGGGCCGCACGGAGAAACAGGCCGTGCGGCCCCCTTCTTGTTTCCAGGGGAGGCCCCGCCGTGTTCGACGTTTTGATTCCGGATCCACTTGCCCTCCAGTGGCGTGACATGCTGGCCGTCTTCACCCCCGACGTCCTGCGTGCCCTGTGGCGCGGCACCCAGATCACCCTCTCGCTGACGCTGCTCTCCAGCGTGTTCGGCCTCACCCTGGGCTTTGTCGCCGCGCTCGGGCGCATGTCGCGCCTGTGGCCGCTGCGCGCGCTCGCGGGCTTCTATATCGAGACCTTCCGCGGGACGCCCCTGCTCGTGCAGCTCTTTTTCCTGTTCTTCGCCCTGCCGCAGCTCATTCCGCAGTTCAGGATGCCCGCCTTTCAGACGGCGGTCCTTGGCCTGAGCCTGTTCGCCGGGGCTTACGCCGCCGAGATCATCCGGGGCAGCCTGAACGCCGTGGACCGGGGCCAGACGGAGGCCGCGCGCGCGCTGGGCCTGAAGCCCCTCCAGATCCTGCGCCTCGTGCTCGTCCCGCAGGCGGCCCGCACGGCGGTGCCCGCGCTCGGCAACCAGTTCATCGGGCTGCTCAAGGATTCCAGCCTCGCCAGCGTGGTGACCGTCACCGAACTCCTGCTCACCACCCGCGGCCTGGTGTCGGTCACCTTTCAGCCCTTCCCGCTCTACCTCGCGGTCGGCCTGATCTACTTCGTCCTGTCGAACGTCGCGGCCCGCGTCTTCGCGCGGCTGGAACTGCGCCTCAACCGTCCCTACCGCCTCGCCGCCCGGCGCTGAAGGGCTAGAGCACCTCCAGCGGCACGGGCCGGGTCGGCCCCGCGAACGCGCGGTCCAGAGCGGCGAGGTCCGCGTCCGTCAGCCGCAGGTCGAGCGCCGCCCGGTTCTCCCGGACGTGCGCCGCCGTCCCCGCCTTGGGAATGGTCATGACGCCCGGTTGCCGCAGCACCCACGCGAGGGCGACCTGAGCGGGCGTGGCCCCGTGTTCGCGCGCGATCCCCGCCAGGACGCGGTGGCCGAGGAGACGGCCCTGTTCGACCGGCGAGTAGGCCATCACGGGCACGCCGCGCTCCCAGCACCACGGCAGCAGGTCGTACTCGATGCCCCGGCGGGTGAGGTTGTAGAGCACCTGATTCGTGGCGACGGCCCCGCCTCCCGAAAGCGCCGCGAGTTCCCCCATGTCCGCCGTGTCGAAGTTGCTCACGCCCCAGTGTCTGATCAGTCCTGCGCGCCGCAACTCCTCGAAGGCGCCCAGCGTCTCCGCGAGCGGCGTCTGACCGCGCCAGTGCAGGAGGTAGAGGTCGAGGCGGTCGGTGCGCAACCGCCTGAGGCTGCGCTCGCACGCGCGCAAGACGCCCTGGCGGGAAGCGTTGCCGGGCAGCACCTTGCTCACCAGGAACACCTCGTCGCGCCGCCCCTGGGTGGCTTCCGCGACGAGTTCCTCGGCGGCCCCGTCCGCGTACATCTCGGCGGTGTCGATCAGGCGCAGGCCGAGGTCGAGTCCGGCCCGCAGCGCGGCGATCTCGTCCGCCCGGCGCCGGGGGTCTTCCGCCATGCGCCAGGTGCCCTGGCCGAGCACGGGCACGCGCTCGCCGGAAGGGAGGGGGAGGGTGGGGATGGTCGTCGTGCCTGTCATGGGGTCCTCCTCGCCCCATCAAGACCCGCACAGCCCCGGCGGGGATGGGAACGCTTTGCCGGGCCGTTCATGAAGCCGCAGCCGGAAGCAAAAAGCCCCCGACCTGGGGCCGGGAGCGTCGCCGTTGGGCGGAGCGGGAACGCGGCGGGGGCGCACGAGAGGCTACGGCTTAGTGGAGGAGTTGGATGACCTCAACCAGGGCTTTGATCATGCCCAGGGCGGCTGTGATGAGCAGCACCCATTCCATGATCTGCCTCGGTTGCGGCCTTTTCCCTTTTCGGCTATGCTTCTTGTGGCTCAAGGAGCACCACCTTTCCGGCCCTCACTGTGACTAGCAGCGAGGGCCTTTCCTCTGTTCGAGGAGTGGCCTCCCGGTCCCCGCTTGTCATGCAACCCGCCCTCAGGCAAAGGGAGTCTATCACGCTCCCCTGGCGCTCCTGCACGGCGTTCGTGTTCGCCAGATTGTTCTGGAGCCGTCAGCCCCTGTTCTACTTGGCGGTCGCGTCGAGGTAGGTGGCGACCCAGGCGAGGGGGGCATTCCAGTTGATGGCGACCTCGTTCATGGACGAGGTGCCTATGTCGTCGAGGTAGCAGGTCTGCGGCGCGCACCGCCCCCTCAGCAGATCGGCGGTGGGGTCGGCGGGGGAGGAGTTGGGGCCCCCTGCCAGGGCGCCGGGCGGGGGCGCCGGGTAGCGGGGGTCGCGGCTGTGGGCCCAGAAGCGGTGGTGGGGATTGACGAGGGGCCGCGCGCCGTAACCCGAGACGTACGACTTGTCGAGCGGGTTGCGGCCCAGGATGTAGTTCATGCCCTCCAGGGCGGCGTCGCGGTAGCGGACGTTCCCGGTGAGGTGGTGGGCGACCCCCAGGATCAGGCTCCGGTTGAGGACGTTGCTGTTCGAGCCCCAGGGATAGCGCTCCGAGCGGAAGGGCACCCCGTACCCCGTGCGGGTCACCTGGGCGGCGTAGGCGTCCGCCAGCGCGATCAGGTTGGCGCGGGCCGTCCTCACCGCGGAGGCGGGCAGCCCATTGGGCACGAGCGCCAGCGTGACCGCGCCCGCCGCCGTCACCTCGGGCCACGCGAGGTCGTTCTCCGGGCCGTTCTTGGTGGCCCCCAGGTACAGCGGGCTTGCCTTCAGCGCGGCGAGGAAGGTCTTGTCCCCCGTCGTGGCGTACAGCTCGGCGGCGGCCCAGTAAAACTCGTCGCGCACGTCGGTGTCGTCGTACGGGCCACCGCCCGAGAAGGTGTCGTAGGCGTAGACCTGCGGGTGGCGCCGCGCGGCCTGCCACGCCCGCCGGGCGGCCTGGAGGCAGCGCCGCGCGTAGGCGTCGTCCACGCTCCGGAAGACCCGGGCGCACTGCGCCGCGCTCGCCGCCAGGTTGAGGGTCGCCGCCGTGGAGGGCGGGTACAGGAAGCGCTGCTGGCGGTCCTCGTCGGGCCGGGAGGGAAGGCCCGTCCACCGCTCGCTGTGGACCTTGTGGTGCGCCATCCCCGAGGCGTCCACCTCGGTCAGGTTCAGGCGGTCCGGGTGGGCGCTCTGGTCGCCGAGCGGCAGGGCGAGCCACTCGCCGTCCGGCACCTGCATCCCGAGCAGGAAGTCCAGCTCCCAGCGGGCCTCGTCGAGCAGGTCGCTCACGCGGTTGGCGTTCTCGGGAATGCGCAGGCTGCCGTCGGGGAAGAACCCGGCCTTCGAGGAGCGCTTGCCCAGCTCGTACAGGTTCATCAGGGTCCAGACCGAGAGGCCGCCGTTCACCACGTACTTGCCGTGGTCGCCCGCGTCGTACCAGCCGCGGCCCGCGTTCAGCGTGTGGCGGCACCCCGGCCAGGTGTTGCCCCGCGCGTCCCGGCCCGCGAAGCAACCCGCCCGGTCCCCGCCCCGGTCGGAGGAGGGGTCGGCGTGCCCGGCGGCCCTGGCCCACTTGGGACCCCCGACGTACCGCGCCTCGATGGGGACGCCGCTGCGGTTGTGGTAAAAGTACGCGAGCGCGTCGCGCCCCAGCGGCTTGTACAGGTCGCGCGCGATGCGGAAGGGGTGGCTGCGCAGCCCGCCGACCTCCAGCACGTACCGCTCCCCGGGCCTGCGGAACGCCGAGAAGTCCGCCCGGTGGACGAACTCGCCCGACGCCGCGTCCCTCCCGAAGACCCGTGTGCGGCCCGAGGCGAGGCGGCGCCCGTCCCGGCCCAGCAGCGTCCAGGGCAGGGGCACCCCCGAGTCGTAGGCTACGGCGGCCACCTTGGGAGCCCCCGGCAGGTAGCCCACCTGATTGACACGCACGACCGCGCGGTCGGTCACGGGCGCCGCGACCGGGCCGGGCCCGTACCCCGGTCCCCGCACGACCACGTGCCCCACGCACAGCCGCGTGGCCCTCTGCCCGCCGAGCTTGAATTGCAGGGAAGCGCGCGCGTCGTTCGCCCCGGTCATCGTGAAGGCGAAACGGTAGGTCCGGCGCTCCCGGGTCACGCGGGCGACGGTCTGGTTGAAGTAGGGCGGGTAGGGGGCCTCGTTCTTTTGCAGCATGACCTTGAAGGCGGTGGGCTCGTCGGCGCGCGCGGTGAAGGAGACCGTGTAGCGCGCTTCCCGCATCAGCCCCACGCCGCTTTGCCCGAAAATCACGTCCCACTCGTTCTCGCCGGGCTTGCCGATGTCCAGGCACGCCTCGCCGCCCCCCACGCTCACACCGGGGCCCCCGGCCACCCACCAGGAAGTCTGCCCGTCCCGGAAGCCGCCGTTGCCGAGCAGGTTCCCCACCCCGATGCCGACCGGCACGGGAGCCGACAGGGCGGACCGCCCGGCGCGGTCGAACGCCTGGGCGGTATACGTGTGCTCACCGCTCAGCGCCGGGGTCGCCCGGACCGTCAGGCTGTAGGGCGCCGTCCGGTCCACGCCGACCTTGCGCCCCCGGTCGTAGAACACCACCCGCGCGATCCCGCTCGCGTCCGACGCCCGCGCCGTCAGCGTGAGACTCCCGCCGATGGGCACGCTCCCGCCGCTCGCCGTGAGCGACACCCTGGGGGGCGCGGCGTCGCCCACGGCCCCGCCCTCCTGTCCGGGCAACACCCGGCAGGAGGCGACCGTCAGGATGACGAGCACGGGGGTCGTATACCGCAGGGTGTTGTTCATGCCTCCCCCCGATTCTCATGGCTAAGCGCAACATTAATTTGTAAAGTTTTACACATTAGATTCACCTGCCGTGACTCTTCTCGGACAGAGATCTGGGGAAGACCCGGCGACAGAACCCTCCCTGAGTGGGCTTCGCCCTGGTCGGCGCCCTGGCGAGCACCGGGTCCCGGCTCCTGCCGTGCACCCTGAGCGCCGAGCGGCCCCTCACTCTGGGCTTTGGCCTCGCGCCCGCCTCGCCCATTTCCTACGTCACGGACTTGCAGGCGCCGTCAGTCCGCCGAGGACGCCTCCCCCACGCCGCGCACGACGGGCCGCAGGTAGGCGAGGAGGGCGGCGCGCACCTCCTCGCGCACGGTGGGGTCGGCCACCCCCGCCCGGCCCCCGAGCGCGTACAGGCCGTTGGCGACGTGGATGCTCATGCGCGCGACCGCCGAACGCCTCCCCGGGCTCAGCCCCGGCGCGCGGACCTCCAGCAGGGCCTCCAGCCGCCCCTGCACCTCCGCGCGCACCGTCTCGTTTTCCTGCTCCGACGTGGCCGAGGGGGTGACGAGCAGCAGCCCGAGGAGCCCCGGCGGGTCGGCGTTGAGCCGCGCGTGGACGTGGAGCACGTGGTCGATCACGTCCTCCAGCGGCTGGTCCGCCGCGTCTCGCAGCACGGCGTCGAGGGCCAGCCGCAGCCGTCCCGTCCACGTCGCCTGGAGCGAGGCGAGGATGGCCCCCTTGTCAGGGAAGAACTGGTAGAGCGAGCCCACCGACACCCCCGCTCCTTCGGCGATGTGGTTCGTCGTCGTCCCGTCGTACCCCCGCTCGGCGAAGAGTCGGGCGGCGGCCCCAAGAAGCCGGGCGACCATCTGGCGGCTGCGCTCCTGCTGCGGGGCACGCCGCGCCGGGGGGCGGGCAGTCATCCCGCCAGGATAGGCGAAAACGCGAGCCCGGAGGAAGAGGGCCCGAAAAGGTCTCCTGGCGAGCCCGTCAAGAGGGGCGTTCACGCGCCCCCACCCCTCCGCCAAACGCGAGTTGAGAACACGAGCAAAGGCTCACATACTGGGGAGACTTCCCCGCTCAATCGTCTTCTCCCCCGTGGAGGCTGTCATGACCGCGACCGTTCCAGCGCCCGCCCTCCCCGCCCCCACCTTCACGGAGGTCGGCGGCGTCCGCACACGCTTCGTCGTTCAGGGCGACGGCCCGCCCCTGCTGCTGCTGCACGGCATCGGGCGCAGCCTGGAGGACTGGTCGGCGAACGTCGCGCCCCTCGCCGCACACTTCCGCGTCTACGCCCTCGACCTGATCGGCTTCGGGTACACCGACAAGCCGGACGTGCCCTACACGCTGGGCGGACTGGCCCGTTTCGCCGCGCACTTTCTGGACGCGGTGGGGGAGACCCGGCCCGTGGTCCTGATGGGCAACTCGCTCGGCGGCGCGGTCGCCCAGCGCTTTGCCGTCGCCTACCCGGAGCGCACGCGGGCCCTGGTGCTGGTGAACAGCGCGGGCTTCGGGCGCGAGGTCGCCGCCGTCTTGCGCGCGCTTTCCGTGCCGCGGCTGGGTGAATTGCTCCTCCAGCCCACCGCCCGCAACGCCCGGCAGACCGTCCGCTCGCTTTTCCACGACCCCCGCCTCGCCACCGAGGACCTCGTGGCGCAGGCCCTCGACCTCTCCCGCCAGCCGCACGCGGCCCGCGCCTTCTTGCGGGTGCTGCGCGACCTCGGTGACTGGCGCGGGGTGAAGGCCGCGTGGCGCGAGGAGTTGCAGGGGCGCCTCGCCCGGCAGGGGGTCCCCACCCTGATCCTCTGGGGCGACCGCGACGTGATCCTGCCCGCCCGGCTGCTGGAGGCGGCGCGCAAGTCTCACCCCCACGCGCGCACCCACCTCTTTCAGGACACCGGACACGTCCCCCAACTGGAGCGGGCGGAGACCTTCAACCGCCTCGTTCTCGGCTTCTTGCAGGAGGTTCCAGCGTGAGCACCCACCATCAGGTCGCCATCGTCGGCAGCGGCTTCGCGGGCCTGGGCATGGCCGTCCATCTTCAGCGCCGGGGCATCGAGGACTACGTGATCTTCGAGCGGGCGGGGGAGGTCGGCGGCACCTGGCGCGACAACACCTACCCCGGCTGCGCCTGTGACGTCAAGAGCGACCTCTATTCCTTCTCCTTCGCCCCCAACCCCGACTGGAACCACCGCTACGCCCGCCAGCCCGAGATCCTGGGCTACCTGCGCCGGGTCGCGGACGACTTCGGCGTGCGGCCCCACATCCGCTTCGGGCACGAACTGGAGCGCGCCGAGTGGGACGACGGCGAGGGGCTGTGGCGCATCCGCACGAGTGGGGGAGAGTACACCGCCCGCGTGCTGATCTCCGGGCACGGCCCCCTCGTCGAGCCGAAGTGGCCGGTCATTCCGGGGTTGGAGTCTTTTGCGGGCCCGCGCTTCCACTCCGCCCAGTGGGATCACTCCGTGGACCTCAGCGGCCAGCGCGTCGCCGTGATCGGCACGGGCGCGTCGGCCATCCAGTTCATCCCCGAGCTTCAGAAGGTGGTCGGGAAACTCACCGTCTTCCAACGCTCGGCCCCCTGGGTGATGCCCCGGATGGACACCGAGACGAGCGAGCGCCGCCGCGACCTCTTCCGCCGTTACCCCGGCCTCCAGCGCCTCTCGCGGCAGTGGATCTTCGGGGTCGCCGAGGCCCGGTTCCTGACCTTCACGAACGAGCGGGTGAGGAAGCTCGCGGAGGAGGCCGCCCACAAGCACCTGGAGGCGCAGGTCCCCGACCCCGCCCTGCGGGCCAAGCTCACCCCGAACTACCGCCTGGGCTGCAAGCGCATCCTCGTCTCCGACGACTATTACCCGGCGATGGCGAAACCCAACGTTGAACTCGTGACGGAGGCGGTCACGGAGGTCAAGGGGTCCAAGATCGTCACGGCGGACGGACAGGAGCGCGAGTTCGACGTGCTGATCGGCGGCACGGGCTTCGAGTCGACGCGGCCCTCCATCGCGCGGCGCCTCTCCGGGCGGGGCGGCAGGTCCCTCGCCGAGGTCTGGGACCCGCACATGGAGGCGCTGCACGGGACGGCGGTGGCGGGCTTTCCCAACCTGTTCCTGATCATCGGGCCGAACACCGGGCTCGGGCACAACAGCATGGTCTACATGATGGAGGCGCAGATCGACTACATCGTGGCGGCGCTGGAGCACCTGGGGCGCGAACACCTCCTCGCCCTCGAACCCCGGCCCGAGGCGCAGGCCGAGTACAGCGAGGGGTTGCAGGGCAAGCTGCGGGACTCGGTGTGGAACGTGGGCGGCTGCACGAGCTGGTACATCGACGCCACGGGGCGCAATTCCTCCCTGTGGCCCGAGCGGGCGGCGCGCTTCCGGCAGACGCTGCGGCGCTTCGACCCCTCGCTCTACCGCGCGTGGCTCAGCCCCCGCCCCCTGCCGCCCCTCTCCGCCCCCGTGGCCCGGAGCGCCTGAGCGTGCGGCCCTACGACTACGCGGGCGGCACGGCGGTCCTGACGGGCGCGGCGAGCGGGATCGGGCGGGCGCTGGCCCAGGGGCTCGCCTCGCGCGGCAGCCACCTCGCCCTGATCGACCGCGACGAGGAGGGGCTGCGGACCCTCGTCGCCCGGCTGCGTCCCCAGAACCCCGACCTCAAGATCACCGCCCACGGGTTCGACCTGAGCCGTATTCAGGACATCCCCGCCCTCGCGGACGACGTGCTGCGCGGGCACGGGGGCCTGACCCTCCTCGTCAACAACGCGGGCGTGGCGCTCGGCGGCAGCTTCGAGCAACTGACCCTCGACGAATTCGAGTGGGTCATGACGATCAACTTCCGGGCGGTCGTGGCGACCACGAAGGCGTTCCTGCCCGCGCTGATCGCCACCCCCGACTCGCACGTGGTCAACGTCTCCAGCCTCTTCGGCCTTGTCGGCCCGGCGGGGCAGAGCGCGTACTCGTCGAGCAAGTACGCGGTGCGCGGCTTTTCCGAGGTGCTGCGTCACGAACTGCGCCCGCGCGGGGTGGGCGTGACGACCGTCCACCCGGGCGGCATCAGGACGAACATCGCCCGCAACGCCCGGGTGGGGGCGGGGGTCGGCCCCGCCGAGACGCAGGCGGGCCAGCGCGAGTTCGAGCGCCTGCTGCGGATGGACCCGGCCCGGGCGGCGAAGGTCATCCTGGCGGGCGTGGCGCACCGGGAACCCCGGGTGCTCGTGGGGTCCGACGCCGCCGTGCTCGACCTGCTCGCGCGGCTCCTGCCGGGGTCGTACGGGCGGGTGCTGGACCTGATCCAGGCGCGGGCGGGGCGCTCCTAGGGGGGAGGGGAAGCTCAGCCGCCTAATTCGCCTAATTGCCCCCTGTGGCACCCTGGGGGTGTATGTCGTCCCCGGCGAGCATCCGGTACGTGCCCCTGGCGGGGTACGGCAAGCCGCCCGTCGTGATCATGCCGATCCTCAACCGGACGACGGGCCCGGAGGAGACCTTCCGGCCCCACCGCCACGACTTCCAGGAGGTGATCTGGATTCACTCGGGCGCGGGGACGCACACCATCGACGGGCGGGAGGGCGAGTTGCGCGGGCCGTGCGTGTCCCTGATCGCGCGGGGGCAGGTCCACGCCTTCCGGGAGATGCGGGGGCTCAACGGGTACGCCGTGTCCTTTACCGAGGACCTGCTGGGCGGCACCCCCACCGGGCGGACGAACCGGCTGCTCTTCAACTACTCGCCGGGCGACCGGACCTTCCCCGTCCCCCCCGAGGTGCAGCTCGCCGCCGAGGGGGTCCTCGACCTCACCGAGCGGGAGTACGCGCGGGCGCAGGAGACCGGGGACCTGACCCTGCTGCGGCCCCTGATGGAGGCGCTGCTCGTCCTGGTGCGCCGCGCGGTCTTCGCCGGGCTGGGCGTCGGCGAGAACGCGGAGGTCGGCCTCGTCGGGCGCTTCCTCGACCTGTTGGAGCACGACTTCGCCCGCCACCACGACGTGGCCCACTACGCGGGGCGGCTGAACGTCTCCGCCAAGCACCTCTCGCGCGCCACGAACGCGGGCCTGGGCAAGAGCGCCAAGGGCCTGATCCAGGACCGGGTGATCCTGGAGGCCCGGCGGCTCCTGAGTTTCACCGACCTCAGCGTGAAGGAGGTGACCGCCGAGGTGGGTTTTGCCGACCCCTTCACCTTCAGCCGGGCCTTCAAGGGGGCGGTCGGCGCCTCGCCCCAGGATTTCCGCGACGTCTGGAAGAAATGACATGCCCCCGTCCGCTTTCGCCATGGTGCCCCGGGGAGCCGCCCGGTACGTTGACGTTGAGCGACCCTGGTCTCCCCCCGGGCCGCCGAGGTCACCCATGCCCGACTCCCTCCACGCCTCCCGACTCCACCCCGACCTCACCCTGGGTCACGTCGAGCTGACGGTGGGGCACCTCGCGCGCAGCCTCGCCTTTTACCGGGAGGCGCTGGGTCTGACGGTCCTCGCCGCCGGGGAGGGCGCGGCGCGGTTGGGGGTGGAGGGCAAGGCGCTCCTCGCCCTGCGCGAGCGCCCGGGGGCCCCGCCCGCGCCCCCCTCCAGCCCTGGCCTGGACCACTTCGCCCTCCTCGTGCCCACCCGCGCCGAGCTGGCCCGACTCGTGCGGCACATAGGCGGGATGGGGCTGCGGCTGGGGCAGAGCGATCACCTCGTCAGCGAGGCCTTCTACCTGGCGGATCCCGACGGCCACGGCATCGAGGTCTACCGCGACCGCCCGCGCGACGGGTGGCGCTGGGTGGGCGGCGAGGTGCGCATGGGCGGCGAGCCCGTCGACGTCCCCGGCCTGCTGCGCGAGGCCGGACCCCCCGCCCCGTGGACCGGGCTGTCCGGCGGCACGGTGATGGGGCACGTCCACCTGCGCGTCGCCGACCTCGACGCCGCCGAGGCCTTTTACGCCGACACGCTGGGCTTCGACGTGGTGAGCCGCTGGCCGGGGGCGCTGTTCGTCTCGGTGGGCGGCTACCACCACCACCTCGGCCTGAACACCTGGCAGAGCCTCGGCGGGGAGGCGGCCCCGGCGGGCAGCGCCCGGCTGGAGCGCGTCTGGGTCCACCTCCCGGACGCGGGGGCGCTGGGCGACGTGGCCGAGCGGCTGCGACTCGGCGGCGCCCCCTTCACACAACCTTCGCAACGGGCCGGCACCCTGGAGGTGGACGACCCCTTCGGCACCCGGCTCGCCTTGACCGTCTGACCTTCCTCTCCCCACAGGAGCCCACCATGAACAGGACTGCCCAACGCCTTTTCACCCTCGCCGCCCTTTCCCTGCCCGTCGCCGTCGCCGCACCCGTGAAGTTCGAGGTGGCGACCTCCTCCGGGAACGTCAACGTCGTGACCGTCGAGAGCGAGACGGCGGTCGAGAACTTCACGGGCCGCACGAGCAAGGTGCGGGGCACGCTGACCTTCGACCCCCAGGCGAAGGCGGGCGGCGGCACCGTCATCATCGACGGGGCGAGCATCGACACCGGCATCGCCGCGCGCAACGGGCACATGCGCGGGGCCCAGTGGCTCAACTTCGACCAGCGGCCCGACGTGAAATTCACGGCGACGCGGGTGAGCTCCCTGGGCGGCGACCGCTACCGCGTCGTGGGCACCCTCACCATGAACGGGGTGACCCGCCCCCTGACGACCGAGGCGACCGTGCGCTACACCCCCGCCAACGACACCACGAAGGCGGCGGGCCTGAAGGGCAACGTGCTCGCGGTGAGCACGCGCTTCAACATCAAGCTCAGCGACTTCGGGGTCAAGCACCGCCAGATCGACGCGGGCCGCGTGAGCAACGACCTCGCCCTCGCGGTGCAGTTCGTCGCCAGCGATCAGTAGGGCGCCCGTGCGTCTGGTCCGGTCCTCACGCCTGCCCCTGCTGCGCCGGGTGGCGGGGCTGCTCGCCCTGCTCTCGCTCGTGGCGCTGCTCCTGAGTTTCGCCGTGAGCGCCTTTCTCACCCGGGACGTGGCACTCGTGCAGCGGGTCGAGCCCAATGCCGCCGCGTCCCTCTTCGGCGACGCGGACAGCCCCGGCACGCCTATCGGCTCGCCCCAGCTCCTGATCGTGCGCGACCCGGCGGCCTTCCTCCCCGGCGAGGGCGAGGGCGGCGTCCGCTTCGTGAGCGAGCCGTACCTGCGCGAGCGCGGCCTCTACCCCCTCCAGGTCAAGACGGTCGAGCTGGTGCGCAACCTCGTGGCGCTGGGGTCGGGCCTCGCCGCGCTCGTCTTCGGCGGCCTGTGGCTGTGGGCGCGGAGCCGGACGGGGTAGGCGGCCAATCCCGGAACAGAGGAGGGGGGCCTGCGCGGGTGGCGGGCCCCTCCTCCGTTCGGTGGCCTCACCCCGGTGTGAGGCTGCGGGCTCCCCGGCCCAAGCGCGGAGGCGCGCCCCCTCCTCACGGGCCCCTTTGCAGCCCC
>NZ_PNOR01000059.1 GCF_002869765.1 Deinococcus planocerae
CTTCGGGCTGGTCGTGGGTGGAGCGGAGGGTCAACAGCTCGGGATCGGGGAGGCAGGACTGGAGGTCCATGCCCGAAGTATCCGCACCCGGCGGCCCGCGTCACCAAAAGCGAGGGAGACCCATGTTGAAACCGCCACCGTCACTATCAGGGCGCCGGGATCGCGCCTGGCCAACCTGGGCCGCGGCCACCATGCAGGGGTATGCGCAGATTCATTCCCCTGATGCTCGCCTGGGCGGCGAGCACCGGCACCGCCCAGACCACCACGCTGAACGAGGTCACCCAGGCCCTGCACCGGGCTCAGCGCCAGGTGATCGCCTACCTCCCCGACCTCCAGGCACAGATGCTGGCGCAGGCCCTTAAGGAGGCAGCCAGCCGCCGGGTTCACGTCTACCTGATCACACCCCGGCGTGCTCATCTGCGGCCCGGCTCGTTCCTCCCCAGCGTCGCCCTCGCCAACGCGGAGCAACCGCCCCTGCCGCTCGGCTACCACTTCGGTGACCTGGATGCCCCGCCCCTGGTCATCGTGGACAACCGGACCCTCTACCTCGGCGCGGGTCTCGCCGACGGCTCCTCGGCCGTGCGGCGCGGGACGTCGGCTGAACTCACCCGGGCGCTCACCGCCAGCACGAACGTCATCAACGCCTCTCCGAATATCCCCGCCCGGGTGCTGATCAAGGAAAGGTACGGCCTGGCATGGTGAAGCCTTTTCCCGTCACCGACCTCACCACGCCAGCCGAGTACGCGGCGGTGCAGGAGCGCTTTCCCGAGGAACTCCGGCGAATCATCGCCCCCAACCTGGTGGAAATTGACGAGATCATCCTCGACCTGAACCAGCCCCTGAGCGTGCGGTTCGGAGGGCTGCGCATCGACTACCCGCTGGTGCTGGACCCGGTGCTGTTCGGCCGAATTGACACCGAGATGCAGTCCGGAGTGACCAAGGGCTGGCGGGCGGACGGACGCATCGGTATCCCCGGGACCTTGCACCGGATCAGCCGCGAGACCAACCTCCAGGGGGCCAGCGTGATGATCACCGTGCGCATCGGCCGAGCCCTGATCGGCGTCGCCGAGCCGCTGCGCGAGGTCATCCAGGATGCCATCGACCGGGGCGTGGGCATCGCCATCATCGGGCCGCCCTTCGTCGGGAAGACGACCCTCCTCAGGGACATCGCGCGCATCATGGCCGAGCGGTTGGGCCGCGGGCTGATCATCATGGACACCAGCAACGAGATCGGCGGGGACAGCGACCTCGCTCACTGGATCATCGGCAAAGCCCGGCGAGTCATCATCGGGGACCCCCAGTTACAGGGTGGAAAGTACGCGCGCGCGATCGCCAATGCCGCCCCTCAGGCCCTGCTGGGTGACGAGCTCGGGTACCGGAACGACATCCCGATCATCGTCGAGAACGCCCCGCGTGGAGTGCCCATCACCGCCACCCTGCACGGCCGGGACATGGTGCGAGTGGTGAAGAGCCAGAAGCTCTGGCCGCTGCTGGGTATCCGGGACGGCCGGAAGCTCGACCCCAGCACCTTCGCTATCGCCATCGAGGTTCTGGACCGCGGCCACTACCGGGTCCACACCGACTTCGACCGGAGTATCGAGGCCCTGCTCGACAACGCCACCCCCACCGAAGGTCTTCACGAAGTTCGCGTCGCCTGAACCCGAAGGCCCTGTGACAACGGGACGTGCCATGCGTCCCGTTGTTCTTCTTTTCCAACCTCGGGCCCCTCCACGAGGAGCCGTTCCCTTGCTGCAAGGAACACCGGAGGCGCGCTCCAAGAACACAAGTACCAAGTCCATCCTCGTCTCTCACCCGACGGCGCGGTTCCAGCAGAGACATGGCGGTGCTGGTCTCCCGGCACAACTCCCTGTTCGAGTTCCTTTCTCACACAGAGAAACTCAGACAGGGCGACAGGTCAAAGGTGGGGGGTCTGTGGGTGATTCAGCTTTTTCAGAAACGAAACGTTCCCCCTCCTGCACCGCCAGCCTCCACCCCGCCCGAAGCACGTGCCCGTGCTCCTCTTTTAGCTTCAGACCGCCCTATTCCTACCTCAAAACACAAAGCACTTGAAAACTTCGACCAAAATCACTCAAACTTCTCATTCTCGTGAGCGGGTGAAGCGAAGAGCGGAGGGTTCATCGAGAGAAGCCTGCCCATGCTAAGCCCCCTGATGCCAGCGGTAAGGGCAGGAGAACGTTCCTTGAAGAAGCGCCCCAAGACCCCGGGACGTGTTCGGCAGTGATGCGAAAACACGCCGGGGGTGCCCTGGAGGAAGGGGCTTTGATGGCCTGGAGGAACCGAAGTCTCCTGCACCGCGAGAGGGTCACGGCCAGCCCCGCCGGATCGCCGCCAGTGCCGATCTGCCTGTGACAGCCTCCATGCCAGGCCACCTGGCTCGGGCATCACCTTGCCCCACCGTCGGTGCCCGAGCAGCCCTCCCCCGTCCTTGTGCCCCTCTCGTTCACGACAGGGAGCGGGCGGGCGACGCTCCGTGTTCGCGCTCTGGCCCGGCGGGACCCTCGCCGCTCAGGCGGCGCGCTCACTCCATCTCATATCAGGAGGAAAGCGAGATGGTGAACACCCGTTGCCTTACCTATGTCAGTCCCAAAACTTCGCAGCACGAGGAGGGTCGGGGCGAACTCCAGGCTCAGGTCGAGGCGGCCCTCCAGGTCCTGCGTCTCGCCGAGCAGCTCGGTCCCCGTCCTCGGAAACCGCGCGTCCGTGTTCACCTGCACTGATGCTCCACCCGGGTTCCGCCTGTCCCCGGGACCCGGTCCACACCCCTGACCTGAAAGAATGCCCATGCTGCATCTGCTGCTCGGCAGCCTTCGCAAGGACGCCCGGCTCCTGCGTTGGCTCGCCACCATTCTCCCTCCCGCCCTGCTGCTCGGCTTCGCCTTGCGGGTCAGTCGCAGGGCCCCGCCCGACGCGGCGCAGGTCTGGTTCTCGCTGCTTGCCACCCTGCTGTGGGCCGTGCTGTTCCTGCTCGCCCGCCGTTTCGGTCCGGCCTTCGACACCCGCACCGGCACCCGGTTGATGGGGACTCTCCGGGTCGTCCTCCTCCTGCTGTTCGTCATGCAACTGATCCTGTTGCTCGGCACCCTCTTCCCCTTCGCCTGACCTCCCCGGTCCCGAACTTCAGCAGCACCCAAGCGAAGCCACCCAACGTCCGGGACGACGGACGACCTGCGACCCCTGATCCTCAGCGCCGACCAGATGTCCCCACCCTGACCAGCGACTGGGCGTGGCAGGTCGGGGAGGTCCCATGCCGAGCCTTTCCCTTTTGCGTGGCCCGGGAGGACCCTCGCCTCCCGGGCGGCGAGGCAGGCATGGCCCTCCTGCACTTCCTGCTTCGCCGCTTCGGCCACCGGGTCCCCGACCCCGTCCTCGTGACCTGCCCCGACTGCCACGGAGAGGGCGACCTCCTGGTGGACGACGGCCGTCGTGTTCATCGACCCCGACACGGGAGCGGCCGAGGTCGAGGTCGGCCAGAACCTGGAGACGTGCACGACCTGCCACAGCTCCAGTCGGACCTCTCTCCGGACACAGCTCGTGATCCGCACCGCTCACCTCGTCAACACAGATCGCTGGTGGGACCGGCACGCCAAAGCCTGACCTGCGCTCGTCAACCCGGCCGCCGAGCGGGGAGCCTCCACGTCTTTTTTAATGGCGGCTGCACCCGGGCGGAAGGTGCAGCCGCTTCCGCTCACGTCCGGCAGAGACGCTGGGCTGCCCCGCCAGTTCCACCAGCCTCCACCCTCACCCGCCGGGCAGCGGGTGGGCCAGCCGCATGACCACCAAACGCATCCGCCACAAGGGCAAGAGGAAGTTCCCTCGTCCCCTCACCCGTGAGCAGAAACGCGAGCGGAAGTATCCGAGCCGGAGGTACGTGTGAGGCCGCCCGTCCTCCCCCAAGTCGCCGGCACACCCCCCGCCGGCCAGGCCCTGCTGACCCACACGCTGGCCCTGCTCGACCTGCTCGACGTCCTGCGGCCCAACCTGGAACGCACCCTGTGCGTCGACCTGATCATCACCGGTCCCGCCGTGTCGGCCCACACCACCTGTGAACTCGCCCGCCTGGCCCTGCAGGATGCCGACGGACTCCCTGCCCATCCCCAAGTGCCTGCGCTGACCGCGCACGTCCGCCGTCTGCTAGGCGCCCTGCTCGCCTCGCCCGCCCCTCACGGTCTCGTCGCCTGAACACGCCCTGACGTGACCAACCTGACCCGCACCCACGCTGGAGGACGGGCACGGTCAACCCTCGCGTCCACTGCAGAACGGGCAGCCATCCCTCGCCCGGAGACCGCACCGGGCGAACCACCGGCAAGGTTCACCGGTGCCGCCGCGCACCAGAAGGAGTCCCCATGAACAAGGTCCTGATCATCGCCGCCCTCGCCCGCGATCCCGAACTCCGCTACACCCCGGGAGGCACCGCCGTCCTCGATCTCACCCTCGCGGGCGAGCGCCACATCACGGGCAGCGACGGGCGCGCGCACGTCATCCCCTTCTACGAGAACGGGCAGGCGCTGGGCAAGTACGCCGAACATCTGGCCGAGCGCGGGTATCAGGCGGGCGACGTTCTGGTGGCGGACGGGCAGCTCGATTACAGCCAGTGGGAAGCGTCCGAAGGGGGCAAGCGCAGCGCCCTGCGGGTGCGCGTCACGGGGACGGTGCGCCAAGCGGACGGAGACTTCGAACTCATTCAGGATGGCCGGGGCGGGCAGCGACTCAGGGGCGGCTTGAACCGGGCCACGGTCATCGGGAACGTGTCCGCCGACCCCGAACTGCGGCACACACCTGCCGGTGACGCCGTGCTCGGTCTGCGTCTGGGCGTCAACGAGAAGTACAAGGACCGTCAGGGCCAAGCCCAGGAGAAGACGCACTGGGTGGACGTGACCCTATGGCGCGACCTGGCCCTGGCTCACCAGGGACTGCGCAAGGGTGACCCGGTCCTGGTGGAGGGCGCACTGGTGGACGAGTCGTGGACGGACCGCGACGGGCGTGGGCGCCGGACCAAGAAGGTGGAGGCGGACACGGTGGTCCCCCTCAGCCGGGGTGCGGGCACGGGGACCTCCGGCACGCCAGCTCCGGCGCGCGAGCAGCGGCAGCCGGTCGCTGCCTCGGGGACTCGCGCGGCCAGCTCTCAAAACGCCGCGCCCGCCCCGACCCGCTCTGGGAGGCTGGACATCGATCAGGGGCTGGAGGACTTCCCGCCCGACGAGGCGCCCCTGCCGTTTTGAGCCAGCTCGGGGGAGAGAGGCGTTCTCTCCCCTGTTCGTCTGGAGCATCCACCTGCCGTCCCCATCGCCCCCGGCGGGGTGCCCCTAAGGAACCCTCGCCCGGGAGAACGCCGGGCGCAAAGGAGCGCATGAACCTGTCCCTGAAGCTCGGCGAGGGCGTGAACCTCGACCTCCGTCTCGGTGAGATCGCGGCGTCCCTCATCACCCCAGAGGCGCTTGCTCTCGCGGCGCACTTGGAGGACGCGGCAGACGACTCCTTCACTCTGTTCACCTGCGGGCCCCTGGTTCTGCCGCCCTCCGGCGGCGTGATCCGTCTCAGCCTGGAAGCTCCGGAAGAGGCGGACCAAGCCCTCACGCTCTCGGTTGGCGAGGCTCTCCACGCCGCCCGCGTCATCACCTCGGCGGCCCGGACCCTCCACGGTATTCGTGCCGGACGGCGGTCTGGCCGGGCGCGCGTGGGCACCACCTTCAGCGGGCAGAGGGCCGGGACATGCTGAGGTTCCTGCATGTCCTCGCCAGTTTCCTCACGCCCGCCTTCGAGGTCGAGCAGCAGTTCCCGCCACGCTGTGGCGAGCGGCGCAGCCTCCACGTCACCCACCGGCCGGGCGCGGGGTACGCCGTGTTCGAGACCCGCACCGACGAGGCGCAGGGGGAGACGGCCATCGACGCCGAGACCTTCGAGGACGGCCTGACCCGTCCCCAAGCCCTGCGTCTCGCGGCCCGGTCCGGAGCTCGCCCCGAGACGGCGGCCGCAGTGCAGGCGTCCCGCTCGGCCCTCGTTCCCGCGCCCGTTCCTCTTCGGCTGGAGGTGCACGGCGACCTCGGCGTCGTCACCCTGCATCTGCACGAGCACCTGGACCAGCCGGGCTTCCTCGCCGCGTTGGAGTGGGCCCTCCGGACCACCGACGCCGCGTCCTACCTCGCCCTGATCGGCCGGGAGGGAGAGCAGGAACTGGCCTGGCAGGTCCTCTTCGAGCGGGTGCCCTGGGGTCGGGGGACGGTCCGCGAGATCGAGCGCCTCACCGCCCACCTGTGACCCGGAAGGGCAGACCTTTCCCGGAAGGACCTTCGCCCGGAACCTCACCGGGCGTGTACGCGCTACCATGACCCTCGGAGGAAGCATGACCAAGGTCGCCGTGACCGTCGACGCGCAGGGACGGCTCACCCTGCCCCCCGAGGCGCAGGCCCGCCTCGCCCTCAAGCCCGGGCAGACCGTGGTCATCGATGTGGATCTCCCCGTCGAGGAGACGCCGGTCGGCGAGGGCGAGAACCCCTTCCTGCGCTTCATCGGCAGCCTGCCCCCCCTGGCCGAGGACAGCCGCACGTACTACCGACGTGAACGGGGGCACGAGGACCCTTGACCTGCATCGATACCAACGTGCTCAGCGCCCTGCTTCGTGAGGAGCCGGGCGCTGAGCGTCTGGCGGAGGTCCTGTGGAGGAGCCGCCAGCAGGGGGAACTGTTCATCCATGTGGGCGTGTACGCCGAACTGCTCGCGGCCCCGGGCCAGACCCGCGCGGGGGTCGACCACTTCCTGAGTGAGACCGGCGTCCGGGTGGACTGGCACACGCCCCCGGACGTCTGGTTACAGGCCAGCGCGGGCTACGAGGCGTACAGCCTGCGCCGCCAGCGCAGCGGAGGCGGCCTGCCACGTCGGCTGCTGCTGGACTTCGTGATTGGCGCGCACGCGGCCTCTCTCGGTGCGGCGCTGCTCACCCTCGATCCACAACATTACCGCTTGGCCTTTCCGGGACTGGCCTTGCCTGATCTGACCTCCGACACCTGATTCTCCAGGGGAAGCCGCCGCGCTTCCCCCTTTTTCGTGGACGGCTGGTGGTGCTCCGGCAGAACCCTCGCCCTGACGGGCGGGACAGGCAGCATGAAGGAGTTCGACTTCCACCTGTTGCGGTATGCCGAGGCTCAGGTTCGGGTCACCCGCGCAGATCCTCGTTCAGGGCCGTGACATCCACGACGCGATGGACCGCGCCGCCCTGGCCCTGAACGTTCGCGCCCGACTCGCCCCGGACGTCCTGGTGTTCACGGTCGTGCAGGGCCCACGGCAGGAACAGGTTCGTCCCGGCGATCTCCTGGTCGGGGGTGGCCTCACCGCCCGCGTCCTCTCCCAGGGCGACTTCAGGGACGCCGCCTTCATCGGTCGAATCCTCCTGCTGCACTGAACCTCGCGCTGTCCCCCGAGCGGGTCAGCTCCCCACCACAAGGGATGCACCATGAACGAAGGCATGATCAGTGGTTGCGTCGTCCGCGTCGAGGACAAGACCCAGACCTTTCCCGCTGCCATCGTCACCCTGGCGGGCGAGACGAGCCGAGTCAGCAAAGCCCTAGTCTTTTTCGAGCAGGTCCGCGTGACCGGAGACGTCGCCGTGAAGGCTCTCCAGCTCGAACCGGGACAAGCCGTGCTCTTCGACCGGGCGGCGGTCGAGCAACTGATCTGGACCGACCGGCAGACTCAGGAACCGCGCGCGCAGATCGTGACCCGGGGCCGCTCCTTCGTTAAGCTGCAGGGGGTCCGCACCCGGCGCCAGGGGGAGCATCTCATCCTGGAGAATGCGGTCAACATCTTCACCCTCCGCGGGCGGCTGGCGAAGAAGACCGAGACGCGCCGGGCAGGGGTGTTCGGCGAGGTGACGGAGGCCCTGGTGACGCTGAACCTCCCCGTCAAGTCGGGCGCGCCCGAGACCCGCCCGCACTACCTGAAGGTCGAGGCCTGGCGGGAGACGCCGCTCAGGGGGCAGCGCAGCGGCGCCCTGGTCATCACGCAGGTGCTCGTCAAGACGGATGCGAGCATCATCAGTGGAGAGAAGCGGTACTTCACCGTGCTGGAGGAACGCTCGAGCAGCGTGATGGCGTGAGCTGGCGGCATGAACGCGTAAGCACCGGAGGTTGCCGTGATCGGCCCTCACCCGTGAACAAGCCCGTCACCTCCAACCCGGCTCACGGTCCTCGACCGGCGGTTCACGGCGCTGCTCCACCACGCCCAGCCGTTCTGACCTCCCACGCCCGGGGCTGAACGGGCAGCCTCTCCATTCCGGTGCCTCCAGACGCTGCGGGAGATTCCGGAAGGACGGGCAAGGCACGGGGCGGCCCCTCTCCGTCCGGGGCCGGAGGAAGTCGGGCATGTCCGAACAGGCCACGCCTGCCCCCAAGCCGCAACACGAACTGGACGTGCTGTACGCCCGGCTCGCCGAACGCAACGCCCACCTGTTTCCCGGACGGCTTCAGGTGCCCCGCGCCGCCCGCACGTGCGTCAAGGGTCCCGCCGCGCTGGAGCGCGAGATTCGGGCGTTCGGACAGTTCCAGCAGCGGCACGAGGGGAGGAGGCGGGTGCTGTGGACCGTGCTGGACGCCTGCTCCCCCAGCGAGCCCGAGTGGGAGGGCGTCGTCTGGATTCGGCACGCCAGCGGGCTGAAGGAGCGGGTGCCCATTCGTCAGCATTCCGCGTTGCAGGCGGCCGTCCCGGGGACCGGTCAGCCCGCCGACCTGAACGAGGCGGGAAAGGCGATCTTCGAGCAGTTTGTCCAGCCGCGCCTGACGCCCGAGCAGGCCCGGAGCGCGTTGAAGGTCGGCTACGGCCGCACCTGTGTTCACCGGATGACGGCCCTGCGGCACCACCCCTTCACACCCGGCGTCCGGGAGTTCTACGAACTGCGCACGGAGTACTCGGTCAGCACCCTCACGCCCCGCACCGGGCAGCACGCTCCGGCGAAGTACTGCCGCTTCACCTGCATCCAGACCACCACGCGGGTGCAGCGCCGGGGCCGCGACCTGCTGCTGATCCAAGGCGGGCAGGTGCGGAACGTGAAGTACGGCCGCTTCGATCCGGCGGGCCTCACCCCGGTGGTGTGCCGGGGTCTCCAGGCGCTTGCATGGGAACTGGCGCGGGAAACCTGCTGCGCTGGGGAACTCGCGCAACTCCGCAAGGCCTTCGGGCCGGAGGACCAGCCCCTCACCACCGAGCGGCTGGGTCGCTTCCTGTTCGCCGTGCAGCACCCGGACTACCTCAACGTGCCCGCGCTCATCGAGCACATGCAGCTCAGCACCGGGCGCGAGTACCGGGCGTGGTTGAGGCGCAGGCCGGGCGCGACCACCCTGCTGCGCGAACTGTGCGGCTCCCTGCCCCGCGGCGTCCGGCCGCTCCTCGCACGGCTGGACGTGCTCACCCTGGCCGCGTCCCTCCACCGCAGTGGCATGAGGTCCGCGGACCTCAAGGCCCAGGTCCTGAACGCTTACGCGCCCGCCCTGCGCGCGCACCGCTGCGGTCCACCGTTTGATGCCCGTTGGTACGTCGAACTCGCGGGCGGCGAACAGCAGGCCGCCCGGCGGCTGATCCGCACCTTCCGGAAGGGGCATGCCGTCTCCGGCCTCGCGCTCCTGCTCGGCGACACGGAGCGCCTGTGGCAGGACGTCCAGGTGGCGCAGCCGGGTTACCGGCCCGGGCGGGGCCAGCTCGACCCGCTGGCCCTGCACGACCACCTGGCCCGGCTGCATACCCGCATCCGGACCGAGAACCGGCCCATTCCCAGTGGCACGGACAGGCGGCTCTCTCACCTCGACGCCGACATCCCTCACGCGGCCCACGGCACGCTCCACTTCCGCCGAACCCGGGAGACGCACGACCTCATCCACGTCAGCGAGACCCTCCACAACTGCGTGTCGAGTTACGCCGGGGCGGCCATCCGCGGCGAGGTCGTCATCGTCGTCGCCCGAGACGGGCGGGGCACGCCGGTGTACTGCCTCGAGGTGCGGGGACGTGCCGTCCACCAGTTCAAGCGCGACCGGAATCAGGGCCTGAGGGATCAGACCGACCTCGCGGCGGCGTTCGGCTACCTTCGTCAGGCGCGCCTCGGCATCCGCACACACGATCTCGCACCGCTGTGCCACCATCCCGGCCTGCCCCAGGAGGCCGTCTCCATCCCTGAACCCGAGCCGGACGACCTCCCCTTCTGACGTCGAGCAGTTCGGGGTGCCCCGGAAGGAGGAGGCGTCGGTGCGAGAACCATCCCCGACATGGTGGGGCCGACCCTCGCCCGCTGGGTGGGAGCCTGGGTTGCTCCCACATTGAGGACTTCGGAGCCAGAGAAGCCACAGTCACCCAGCGCGTGTCCCTCACCCTGCCGGGTGCCCGTGGTGCATGCCGACTGGAATTCCTGTCCTGCACGCTGTCTACCAGCGCCGTCTCTCCGCCGACGCCAGTACGCTCCATCTGGTGGCGCTGGTCACGACCACCGACGCGGAGACCGCCTTCGACCTGACCAACCACGGCGGACGACAGGACACCTGGATCAACAATCCCGGCGTCGTCCCGCTGGACCTGGGAGGCCGCAGCAGTGGCGTCCACGACGTTTTCGTCGGAGACCAGGAAGCGCTGCTGTACCTGGGAGCCGGGACGACCATCCTGGCGCTCCCCACCCGGGCGGTCAACGTGACCGTGCTCCTCGCGCTGCCGAGCCGCCTCGTGTGGGCTGACGCGCGTGTCTGCCTGCTTGGCGAGACCACGGACGAGGCCCTGCGGGCGGAGTTGTCGCGTCCCGAGGTGGCGCGGCGCCTGCTCGCCGAACTAGAGGGCGAACCCGACCTCCCCGGCACCCCTCGGGTGATCGTCCAGGGAGCGTTGACGCAGGCCGCCAAGCTGCTCTGCGGCCTGCGCTCGCAATCCGAGCTGCGTGCCCGGCTGGACGCGCTGCCGGACCACCAGGCCAGGGTCGATGTCATGGCGGCGGCGCTGGCGATCAACGGGGTGGCCGCCGGCGCGGAAACGCTGGCCCTCGCGCGGGCGGTGGTCGACGCCCGTCACCTGACCTCCTTCCGCGAGGCCCCGACGGCCACCGCGCGGCTGGAGACGTGGCGCTTTGTGGATGTGGACGGCCGCCCGGTTCTCGCTGGGCGCGTCTTCGACCCTCCGGAGGCCCGCGTCGGGGAGCAAGTCGTCACGGGCCCAGTCCGAGCCCTGCACGGCACGGTGGCCCGCACCTCGTCCCGGGTCTACGCGCTGGGCGAACCTGGAGACGAGGACGCGGCGGCGCACCTGCGGACCCTCGTGCGCCTGCTGGAAGCGGAACGGGGCGAGCGGTGAGGGTGCCCCGGAAGGAGGGGCGGCCGGTGCGAGACCTCCGGGCCGCGGCCCGACGCGCGAGCGGTGAGGGAGCCTGAGCCGTGCCACGCACGCCCAAGACCGCCGAGCAGGCCAGCCGCGACAACGCCGCGAAGTTCAACCGTCTGCACCTGGAAAAGATGCCCCTCTGGCTGGGCGCTGGCATGGCGACGGAACCGCAGGCCGCTGGCGTCATCCGGGCCCGCAAGGAAGATCACCAGTAGCGGCTGTGGGCGCAGGGCCCTGGGCGCATGGCGGAGCTGGAGTCCCGGCACGCCAGGGAGGCTGAAGCCTACCGCCGCGCCCTGAAGGACGCCGCTTAGGAGGCGTACCGCGAGGCTCTGCTGAAATTGCGGTACCTCCAGCAAAGGTATGCCAGCATGCACTGCCCTACAGCCGCGTGTAATCCCTGGCACACCCTCTCGCGAAAGGCGGTGCCGGTGGCGTAGTGGCGGGCTGTCGAGGGCCAGGTCAACCCGGCCTCCGCGCAGCAACACCGGGCGCTGGGCCGCATCAAGGCACACCTTCAGCGGTCACGCGAGCGGGCGGGAGTGCAGCCATGACTGCCGTGGGGAACGCGTGCCGACGATCTTGACCGGGAGAAACGAGACGCGCTCGGTGCCGTGGGCGACAGGAAGACGATCCAACCCGGCTGACCCGGGACAGCGACCGTCCGACCTTCGTCGCCCGGAGAGGTCTGATCCGTGCCCTTCACGCCCGGTGGGTCCCTCACCCGGTGGGGTGACCCGGGAACATGACCGAGCCGCAGCCTCCGGAACGGACGACCTACCGGGTCGGCGAACCCTTCCACCCCGACGTGACCGACTGGCCCGAGGGGCAGCAGTTCGAGCTGCGCTTCGGACTTCCCGGGCTGCTGCTCTTCTACCCCAACCCCAGGCCGGACGAGATCCTGGCGGTGGCCCGGCGGCACATCAGCCTCGCCCTCTTCGCGGAGGCCGACCAGCTGCTGCTGCTGTACCAGGTCGGCGCGACCGAATGGGCCGAGGCGGCCTTCACGCCCCACCTGGCCGGACCCGACTTCGTGCTGCCCGCCGTGGATCGGGAACTCCCCATGCCGGTCTTCCTGATCGACGCGAACACCGGCATCATCGCGGCCCTCTGTGCCGTGACGTTGGAGCGCCGCTTCGTGGAAGTTCTGCACGCCGCACTGACCCGGCAATTCGCCTGGCCCTGGGACGAGGCGGCCTATGACGCCCGGCTGGCCGGGTTGCGTGGACGCTTTCCCCACCCGGGCGACCTGCTGGTGCGGGCGCAGGTCCTGCAACAGGCTTGACCCTCCCTGCGGCAGCGGGGGCCAGTGCCCCGTGCCCCACGTCCTGGATGAGATCACCTCTCCCGCCGCCGCATCGGGGAGGAAGACCAAGCCTCTCCTCTCCCCTCTCCCCCGCCGCATGCGGGGGTTTTGTCTTGGCATGTCACCTCTCGTTCCGAAGCCCGCTGCCAGAGGTAGCCTCCCGATCTCCCCGTCCTCAACCAGCTCCGGCATGGAGTGGCACGACTCCCCACAGCAGGTCCGGTCTCACGTTGCCCGGCAGCGAGGGCCGGTACCGCGTTATCCCGGACAGGACCAGCCTCGATCCGTCCTCGACCTGCGGATGCACCGGCAGGAGGTGCGGGCATGAGCGTGGGGAAGAACACGAACAGCCCAGGAGCACCGCGAAGGTGGCGTGAACTTGCCTGGCAGGCTCAGCACCACCCCGCCTTCCTGGGGTACCTGTGGCGCGACCTGGACGAGGCGAGCCTCGCCCTGACGCTGGGGGCAAGGCGCGTGACGGTGTGGCAGCTCAAGCTGTGCCTCCTACCCCAGGGTGAGGCGGACGTGCGCGCCGTGGAGGCGCACTTCGGGTTGGCGGATGGCCGCCTGGGGGCCCTGCTGGGGAAACAGGGCGGGTCCTTTCACGGTTCGAGCATCGCCCCGCAGGTCATGATGTCGATTGGAGGTACGTCATGACCATCTCTCGCTCCGCGGCTCCCCTCCTCCGTCCTCGCGCCTGGCGCCTGAATGCTGACGGCGCCCTGGTGGCTTTCCTCCTGATCGCGGGCGCCTTCCTCGGACAGCCCATGCTGCTGATGTCCCTGGGCGTGATCGCCGTGCTGGGGCTCCACCACGTCCTGCCAAACGCCACGGCCGGGCAGAAGGTCGCCCGAATGCTGCTCTTCTCGCTGCTGGCCTTGGCTGCCAGCGTGCTGGTGACGGGTCTCCTGGGCTGCGCGGTGGGCCTCCTGGTTTTTGCCGGGACGCTCGCCGTGGCGGGTGCGGTCACCGGCTGAACCGGCGCCGTCCAACCTGACCCGTGGCCACACTGCGGGCATGACGACGCCATTTACCCCCGAGCATCAGCTCTATGTCATCCAGAGCCAGGGGACCCCGGTCACGCTACTCGCGTTTGCCGGGTATGTCCTGGCCGGTACGTTGGTGGGCCTGAGCGTGCGCGACCCGAGCTTCGAGACATTGAACACCGGCCTGATCTCGCTGGCCCTGCTGGCCGCCGTGGTCAACGGGGCGCTGACCCTGGGCCTGTTTCCCTGGCTGTTCACCGGGTTGAGCCGCTGCTTCGGCGCCGCGACGGAACGGCACGAGGTTCGCGCCATCACGGCCCTGAGCCTGGTGCCGGTCATCCTGGCCACGCTGCTGAGCCTCGTGGTGGGGCTGGGCGGGCCGCTGGCGGTGCTGGGCAGCCTGGTTGCCGGGAGCGTGTTCGTGCACGGCCTGTCGCTCGCCAACGGCGTGACTTTCAGACAGGCGCTGCGTCACACCCTGGTGGTGTGGGTGGTCCTCATCTTGGGGATCATCCTGCTCAGCGCGGCCCTGGGCACGCTCCTGACGTAAGGCTGAGTCCTTCCCGATGTTTCGTGGAAAGGGTGCCGCCCCTGCCGGTTGTCCGGTAGGGGCGGCACCTTCGTGTTGCTTCTTCTCAGGAGTTGCACCTCGCATAGCGCAGTGAATAGCCGTGCTGGCGGAGAAATTCCGAGTTTCTGCTGAACGTCAGGAGCAGGCGGTTCAAATGAACGTCTGGCATGACCGTCATCAGTGCCAGAGC
>NZ_PNOR01000060.1 GCF_002869765.1 Deinococcus planocerae
GTTGGAACGGCCAGGAACTCATCTGCCAGAATGCGGACGCGCTCCCCCAGAATCTGTGACGTAGACACTCCCAGATTTTCTCGGCTGGGAGCGCTTCCCCGTCGTTATGCAGGTGCAACTCCTGAGCTGATTTCTTGACGTCGATCTGCTGAGGGTAGCTCTCATGTGACAAGCACAGGAGCTGTTCCTGATCTTCCTTCAAGTTCCAGTTGTAGGCAGCTCCTGTTCCGATGGCCTCACGTGGCTTGTCTTCGCCGCCGGAAACGATCAGTCCGAAGACCCTGTTGTGAGGTTGGCCCATGACGGTGAGCCCTCGATCTTCCAGGTAATACCGCTCCTTATTTCCATAAAGCTTGTGTTTCTTGAGGGCCCCGTGCAGGCTATTCGGGCCGTAGTGAGCGTCCGTATAGCCGACCGGGGTGGAGTAGGGCCAGATCACGGATTCCGGCAGCACCGGTTTCTGGGAATCCGGCAGATTCTCCCTTTGCCATTCCACCAGCTCATCCATGTGTCTGCGCAGTTGTTCCATGTCACCGCTAGCGCCCGGAGAGACATAACCGGTCAGCTCGATGTCTATCCGCTCGCCGCTGCGGAGGCGAATTCCTGTGTTCTGCCAGGACATCTGCGGGTAGATAGGCAGGAAGTACACGACCTGACCGGGCAACTTGATCTGTAAGCCAGTGCCGCCACTGTGGAAGGTCAAGGTCCTTCGGAGCAGGGCGACCGACAAGACGGCGACTGTGGCAACGGCGACGAGCAGAAGCGCCAGCAGAACCTGGCGACCGACGAACATGATGTAGAGGAGGTCCCAGAAGCTCTGCGGGTGTTGCCTCAAGTCCGCTGGGAGAGCTGGGTTCGACGCCAGAAGAACGCTGATGGCGACCGACAGGGCACAGGCGCCGCCAACCACGCTGCCCATATTCTCGGGCTTGAACCCGAAGAGGGAGGCGCTGATGATCAGGGAATAGAGGAAAAGACCCCAAATGAGCAGTTGTCTGAAGAACTCCTGACCACAAAGGCCGAGGACGGCAGAGGCCAGGCAGCCCTCACCACCTGGGTTCCTCGAGAGGGCGCCGAGCACCAGGGTGGCCAACACGGCGACCAACAGATGGGTCAAGATGATGTTTCCGGGCGGCCACGGGCGCAGCCGTGAGTTCGTTCTCCTCCGGATCTCTGAGAGTTGCATAACCTGTGCACCTCCTCAATGACTTCGTGGGGATACCGCGGGCGGAACAGGACTCCCCAGAGGTCTCGCCCAGGGACGTTCCCCCGACCTCGGACCTCCCACGACACGGCCAGCCACGAGTCATGGGGCTCCCCGCCGTTCAGCTCCCGCGTCCACGACCTCGCCGGCCTGGAAAGAAACGGCATTTCCCGCCCGCAGGCCGCCGTCAGCCTGGTCTGCGACCCGCACCGCGGTGCGGTTTTTCCACTTGGTGTCCCGGGGTCGGACTGGCCGACCCCCTAGAGGCCCTGGCTCCTCCCCAAGGAGAGGCGCGCCGCCCCCAGCCTGGCCGGGTCGGGAGGCTGGGGCAGGAGCAGGAGACACGGAGCGTCGGCCCGGTGTTCTCTTTCCCCCCAGGGTGTGAAACGTGAGTGCTTCTGCCGAGCGCTCGACGGTTTTGACGCTCAGGGCAGATCGGCAGCCGACTTTCCTTCCCCATGGCGGGACCGGAGGACCAGCGTCATGGTCGGTGCCAGCACCAGATCGTCCGTCACCCCATCACGCCCAGGGCGCGGCACGACGTCGATCCACCAGTCGCTGCGCCGCACTCCGCAGAGGGTCAGGAACTCCCCGATGGTGGGCGACTCTCGCAACGTGACCGTGAATCCTTCCACCCGGCCTTCCGCGTCGATGTATTCCACGCGGTTGGTCATGACAGCCGAGCACAACAACTCTGCCAGGTGCACCTTGCCTGCGGCGACCAGCGCCCACACAGCCGGGTTCACCACGTGGGCTCACCCGTCGCGCGGGGCCGGGGTGGGGACGATGGTTCCCTGCGCGTCTGGGGTGTCCGGCACCGTCTGGGTCGTGATGAACTTGCGCCCCAGGTAGGCACCCTGACCCACACCGAACAGGGCCAGGATCGTCCCGCTGGCGTCCGGCAGGGTGGTATGCGCGGCGAACCGGACCTCGTCGAGCCAGCCCAGCAGCGCCAACGCGTAAGCCAGGACCGCGATGAGGGTGACGACCATCATTTGAAAGTCCGACAGCTCGAATTTTCCCGCGTCGTCGTGGAACAGGTCCGCGACGCCCGCGGACCGCGGGTCCTGCTCGGCCTTGCTGGCGGGATCGCGGTGGGTCTGGGCCTCGGTCAGGGCGCGCGCACCCACGAACACCAGGGCGCTGAGGCCCGTGAGCATCAGCAGATTCTCGGGAATACTCACGCCCGTGGCGTAGGACAGCCCGCCGTACGCTACCCGCAGGATCACGGTGGTGAGAAACGCGGCGATCACCATCAGGAACCACAGCGCGACCTGGGTCTGACTGTTGCTCATCCGCCCGTCCTTGCCGGTACACAGCGTCTTGAAACCGCGCGGAAGCAAGGCGAGCACGGCCACGAGCAGCGCGGCCAGGACCAGCACCAGGGTGGCCCCGCGGGTGAGCAGGGTGGTCGGCGCGCCTGCCGGGCTGATCCGGTGCACCCTCATCCCGGTGGCTGGTGCGGCGGGGAATTCGTACGTGAGCTGCACCCCGTCGCCCGCCTCGAAGACGGGCAGGGGAACGCCCGCGCCCGGTGGATAGACCACCGTATCGAACCGGGTCCGCCCTTGGGGGTCGAGGCAAGCCACCCGCAGGGTGAGGGTGGTCGGCGTCCCGCCCACCGGAAGGCGGTCCCGTACCGTGGCGTCGAGGGTCCCCGCGCCCGCCACAGGGCAGCCCTGTGCGGGGGCTCCAGCCACGACGCTGAGGAGCCGGTCGGGGTTGGAGACGAAGGCGGCGGCCCCGAGCAGCGCCACCGCCGCCACCACCCAGACCCAGCCCACGCGACGCCCCACGATCTGCCGCTCTCCTTGCCCCGAAGCGAGTGTTGGTTGAGCCATCACGGCCTCCTTTTCGCTTCACCCCGGCGTCGGCTCAACTCCACCACTTGTGCCACAGGTGGTTGTCCATGCCGCGCGCGAAGCAGTCGATGCGGTTCGGTCCCCAGGAGACGGCCGCCGGGTTGTCGTCGATGACGCCGCCGAGGTCCTCCCAGCCACGCCACCGCGTCCCGTCCCACCACTTGTGGTGCATGTGATTGTCGCTGCCCTTGACGAAACAGTCGAGCCGGTTGGGGGCCCATGAGGCCACCGCCGGGCCTGCGGTGATGATTCCGCCCAGATCCTCCCAGCCGCTCCAGACCTGAGGGCGGACCACCGCGTCGTAGGCGGCCTTGGCGCGGATGATACCGGCGCCGGAGTGCTGGTCGAAGCCGGGGGCCCCGATGTCCTTGGCGGTGTCGCGCAGGGCCCGTTTGACCTCCTCCTGGGTCAGCGCCGGTTGGGCCTGTTTCAGGAGCGCGACGACCCCCGCCGCGATGGGCGTGGCGGCGGAGGTGCCGCTGTCGCTGGCGAAGTAGCCCCGGAAGTGGGTGACCGAGCAAAAATCCGGCTTGCCCGGGTCGAGCGCGGCGGGGCCCTGGCTGCTGTACCCGACGAACTGCTCGTCGCGGTTGACTGCCCCCACCGTCATCACGCGCGGGTGTCCGTTCGCCCCCCAGATGCTGCGCCCGGGTCCGGTGTCGGGACCGCAGCGGCCATCCGGGCAGGTCCCGCCGCAGTTCCCGGCGGCGAAAAGCACGAGGATGCCCTCGTCGAGCGCCTCCACCACCTTGCGGGTAAAGGGGTGGTTGGGGTCGCGCGCATACACCCGGTCCCAGGTCTCCTGGAAGATGCCCCAACTGTTCGACAGGATCTGGGGCGTACCGTCGGCGCGGTGACGCTCGATGGCCCACTGGAACCCGGCGAGCGCGGCGGAGATCGCGTTGCTGTCCGAGATGCGGATGTCGTAGATCTGCGCCTGGGGCGCCATACCCAGGGCGTCGGTCGAGGTCATGTTGCCGTGGTCGCCCCAGGCGGCGGCGGTGGTGCCCCAGTCGGCGGGGAAGCCGCCGATGACGCGCCCGATGCGGGCCGTCTCACCCGGGCGTGTGGGGCGCCCGAGGGCGGTAATCCCGCCGTCCACGATGCCGATCACGATGCCCTCGCCGCGCACGCCCTTGGCCCAGAGTTGGTCGACCCCGAGGTAACGCGCCACGTCGGCCATCGTCCCCTTGGCGGTGCCGGGGGCGCAGTCGCACGTCCCGATGGGACAGGGCGCCGTTCCGGCGAGCGGTTGCACGAGCCCCTGGGGCGCCAGGTCCACCAGCAGGCCGCTGAAGGGGGCGATGGGGCCGTCGGTAAAGACCATCACCACGCCGGGCTGCCGCTCCAGTTCGGCCCGGCGTCCCCTCTGAACGTGGCCGCGCACGATCACGGTCTGTTCCCCCGCGGCGGCGAGGCGGGCGGCGTCCGCGGCGGGCGGCGTGCTGGGAATGGGAGGAAAGTCCGTGTCCACCTGAAAGCCGGGGAGCGCGAAGCCCGAGACCAGTTGGGCCGCACCGACGCCCTGGAGGGTTTGCGGCACGACCATCTCGACCAGCACGCGTTCGAGCTCCTCCGGCTCCCCAGGCGTGGCTGGACGGTCACGCCCGGCTGCGTTCATCTCGCCCCGGGGCATCTCCTCCAGAAGAGGGGGGTCCTGGCCGTCCGGTTCGCCTTCCGGCGGCGCGGAGGTCATGGCTCCCGTCGGCATCGCGGCACCCTGACCGCCTGGCATGTCCCCGCCGGTCATCTTTCCGGTCGGCATCTCCATGCGCTCACCCTCGTTTGTCGACATCGCCTCACCGCCTCCTTTCGCCCGGCCCCCGCCAGCCTCTTCCAACCGGGCCGCGACGTTCTCACCGGGTCGGTCTTTTGAACTTTCCTTGGTCCGTTTGGGCTTGGCACGGCCCACGCGCTTCTGGTCGGCGTGATCCGGCGCTCCCCGCTCGTTCCCGGCTGTGCTTGACTCGCTCAAGGGATTCCTCCTTGGGGAGCACGGTCCACCTCGGCAGCGTCCTCGGACGCCTGGCCGCCCAGAACGCCCGAGCAGCCAGATCAGCATGAGCGTCCTCGCGCCGCATCGGCCAATACCTTTTTTGAAGGCCAGGCTTCCTCTTCGGTATCTGGTGCGGGAGGGCCGGGCGCGACCCCTTCCACCCTGGCACGACTCCGGGCAGGTTTGTAGAATGAAAGAGAACCACTCTCGCCTGCGACGCCGGTCTGGGAGGGAGGAACGATGCGGGACGTCGACCTGCGCAAATTGCACTGTTTTGTCGTCGTGGCGGAGGAAGGTCATCTCACCCGGGCCGCAGAGCGGCTTCACCTCGCCCAGCCCCCCCTCAGCCGCCTGATCAAAGGCCTCGAGGGCGATCTCGGCGTGGAACTCTTCGTGCGTTGCCCCCACGGGCTCACCCTCACGCCTGCCGGGGAGGCCCTCCTCGACGTGGCGCGGCACACCCTCGACCTGTGGCGCTCGGGCCTGCGTGACGTGCGGCGCGTGGCCGCCGAGGAGACACGTGTCCTGCGCCTCGCGCTCCCCTTCGTGGAAGTCGGCGGCCACCCCACCCTGTGGGCCATGCTGCGGGCCTATCACGCGCGGCGGCCAGACAGCCGGCTCGAACTCGTCGCCCTGGGGGGCAGCGCGCAGGACGCGGCCCTGACGGGCCACCACGTCGATGTCGGCATTCAGGTGTTGCCCGCGCCGGTGGACACGCCGCCCAGCGGCCTCGAGCAACTCGTGTTGCCGCCCGAGCGCCTGCGGGTGATGCTCGCCGCGCACGACCCGCGGGCCGGGTGGTCGGCCCTGCCTATCGGCAGCCTCGCCGACGACGCCCTGCTCTCGCCCAGCCCCGAGTTGGCCCCGGGCGCCATCGAGCAGACGTACGCGAACCTGCGGCGCCTGGGGCTCGCCTCCGGGCCGGCCCGGCACACGAGTAGCATGCCCGAGGGCTTCGCGCTGGTGGCCCTCGGGGAATACGTGAGTCTGCTCTACGCCTCGCTCGGGGCCGTGCTGCCCAGCTTTCCGGTGGTGCTGCTGCCCCTGGTGGAGCACCTGACCGACGATCACTTCGTGCTGCGCTGGCGGCGCGGCACACCCGCCGCGCAGGTGCACGCCCTGTTGACCTGCGCTCGGCAGGTGCTGGGGACCCTCCCCGGCTGAGGCCCCGCCATACCCGAACTGGCGCGCAACGACCACAAAAAGTATTGGCCGGAACGGCGGTGGCCGCTCACGCTGAGGAAGGCTGCGGACCCAGTGCCGCGCAGACGTGCGGGTCGTGAGCGCGTGGCCTGGCTTGCCCCGTGTCCGGTTCGCCCAGCGGTCCGGCGCCGACAGCCCGCCGTGGAAGGCGCTCTCCAGGACCGCGGCGCGCAGGAGGAATCAGACAGATGATGGGACGGCAATCACCTTCACGGTGGACCCCGGTGAGGTGCGGCCTCTTCCGGCAGGTGCTGGGCCGACCACCTGCTTGCTCTTTCGGGGCGCGGCAGTCAAGGGGTCCGCCGCCGGTGGGCCTCGCCTGCGGTGGGCCTGGCCGCCAGAGCGCCGCCGCCGGATGGAGCAGCGGGGCCTGAAGCCCTGCGGTCCCAGTTTGCGCGGGGTCTCGCTGCCAGCCGGGACGGGGACGGGGCCGCCCCGCGCGCCGACAAGCACCTTGGCCCCGTGTGGTGGGTCCACCGGGAGGGAGGAGACTCAAGATGCCCAAGACTGTTCCCGCCGGCGTCGCCGAGGTGCCTGGGGTGGGCCTGATCCACCTGAACGCCGCACCTGATCCCTTTGACGGGCGCGACCTGGAGTACCGGCCCAGGTTGGAACCCTTGCCCCCGGCCCTCGACCAGAGAGACGGTCCCGGCGAGCGGCATGTGCTGCGCCAGCAGGGCAACTCCTGCACGGGTCACGCGGTCGCAGCGGTGATCAACACCGTTCTCGCCCGCTCCGGACAGGCCCGGCCCCCCAGGGTCAGCCCCTACATGCTCTACCGCCTCGCGCGCCGCTACGACGAATTTCCCGGTGAGGAGGACGCCGGTTCCTCCCTGCGGGGGGCTTTCAAGGGCTGGTTCCATCACGGCGTGGCGCCCGAGTCGCGGTGGCCTGAGCTGAGGATGCGGTGCGAACCCGAGCTGGAGGAAGAAGGCTTTGCGCGCGAGTGCCGGGGCTGCCCCCTGGGAGCGTTTTACCGCGTCAACCCGTATCGCCTCGACGACATGCAGTCGGCCATTTCCGAACTGAACGCCATCGCCGTGTCGGGGGCGGTGCATCAGGGCTGGCTTGAGCCCCGGGTGCTGCACCAGGGGGGGCGGACCCTGCACGTGATCGCGCGTCCCACGGACGCCCGCGCCCTGGGGGGGCACGCGTTCGCGCTGGTCGGGTACAACGAGGTGGGGTTTCTGGTGCAGAACTCCTGGGGGTCCGGGTGGGGTGGGGGCGGCTTCGCGACCCTCCCCTACGACGACTGGCTGCGCTCGGCTTACGACGCCTGGGTGGCCCGTCCGGGCGTGCCCAGCACCCCGTTCACGGCTGGCCTGACCCACGGGGCGCTGGGGACCGCCAGAAGGCTCGTGACTGCCCCTGGGCCGAACCTCCAGCGCCTGGCGGCGCATGTGGTGAACCTGGGCAACGGGGGGCGGCTCTCGACGAGCGGCCACTTCGTCAGCTCGCCGGCCCAGGTGGACGCCATCTTCCGGCAGATGCAACAACGTCACGACCTCTGGCGGCGGGAGGGGACCGCGGCCCGCCGGCACGTCCTGCTGTACGCCCACGGCGGCCTGGTCAGTGAGGCGGACGGCCTCAAGATCGCGCACAAGCACCTGAACTGGTGGCTGAACAACCGCGTCTACCCGGTGTCGCTGGCCTGGCAAAGCGGCCCCGCAGAGACGCTCGTCGATCACCTCGTGGACACGGCGCGGGGACGCCTTCCCGCCGGGGGCCTGGGCTTCGACCTCGTTGAGCAGTTCGACCGCCTGGTGGAGGGCCTCTCCCGCAAGACCCTGCGCTGGATGTGGGACGAGATGAAAGAAAACGCGCGGGCGGCCTCCATCCCCATCGAGGACCCACGGCGGCTCCAGTGGCCGCCCGCGGATTCTGACGCACGTGACGGGATGGCGATCATGCCGGGCGCGTCGCTGGTGGTCGACCGCCTGCGGCGTTACGTCGAGCGGCACGGGGCCGAAGAGGTCGCGGTGCATCTCGTCGGGCACAGCGCGGGCGCCGTCTTCCACGCGGCGCTGCTCGAGCGCCTTAGGGAGGCCGGGCTCACGGTGGAGTCGGTGGCCCTGCTTGCCCCGGCCCTGCGGGTCGACGAGTTCCGGGAGCAGGTGCTGCCTCACCTGGGCAAAACGGTCAGGCACTTTGCCGTCTTTGCGCTCAGCGACGAGCGCGAGCTCGACGACGTGTGTGGGGCCGGGGGGGTCTCCGTTTACCACAAGTCCCTGCTGTACCTCGTCGCGCGCGCCCTGGAGCGCGGCGATTCAGGAGAGGTGCCGCTGCTTGGCCTGGCCCGCCACGCGGACGCCGCCTTCGGACCGGACGGCCAGACGCTGCGCGAGGAGATCGAGGCCAGGGGCGGCGCCTACATCACCGCCCGCAGCGACGCGCCGGATGACGCCTGCTCCGACGCCACTGCCCACGGGGGCTTCGATGACGACGCCCCCACGATGACCTCGGTCCTGTTGCGTGTGGTGGGCAAGCGGGAAGCGAGCGACGTCTTCGGATATCAGGCCGACACGGCCCTCCTCGACCAGGAAACCGCTGAAGTCCGGCTGGCCGACCGTGCCCTCCGGGGCGCCCGGAACCTTCACCAGGTGGCTCCGCCCATGCCAACGGCCAGCGGCGTGAAGCCTCCGGGCGAGACGCCGCTTCAACAGACCGCGCGCGCGTGGCCTCCCTCCGGGGGCTCAGGTGTCGCGTCTTTTCCCGGGGAGGACGCTTCCCCCAGCGGCATTGCGGTCCTGGATGTGCTCGAGCAGGCAGGCTGGGCCCTTCAACCCCCAGGGGGTGAGCAAGAGCACTTCGGTCAACCGCGGCTGCGAAGTGAAGGGTGGCCCGCGCGGTGATCATCTGCCCGACCGCCACGGCGCGGGTGAGGCCCCTGACCCTGCCGTGAAGCGAACGCCCGCAACGCCGGCTGGGGCGACGCCTCCCCAGCTCACCGCACCGCGTGGATCTGCCGGCCTCTCTCCCGCCGCTCTCCAGGGACGTGCACCTGGGGAAGCGGGGCTCCCCGGTGAGCTTCCACGCCCTCATGGGGCTATGCACGGGGCACCACCGGTGTGGGACGGCAGCGCGAGACGCCCACCCCGCGGTCGGTGCCGGACACGCCTCCCGCTCGTCCGGTGCCCATACCCGGAACGGTGACGCTCATCCAGAAAAAGTATTGGCGAAAAGAGGCACAGGCGTTCACGCTGGGGCGGCGGCGTAGAGAGGAAGCGACCTCATCCCTGGATTTTCCTTGCGCAGCCATCCTAGGTGGCCTGCACCTGGAGACGCCGCAGCAGGCAGAAACGGAGGTGAATGGCCCGGAGAATGTGTTCCTGAGAGGTCGGACTGGGCACTCACGCCTGAGCCCAGACCACGAGCAGCCGCTTTGAAACACGGCCTTCTCCAGGGCGAACGGGTGCACACCTGCTGCTTCGAGAAAGCCGCCGTCTTCCGCACGTCCGAAGGAGGACCCCTCATGGCAACCCTGACCAGGCCGGATGAACCCGAGACCACCCCTGCTCAGAATGGTCACACTCCGATCTCGAACCAAACGGAAGAGGAGGGCGTCGTTCCACGCAAATCCGTGATGCAGCCGCCCTCACCGGGTGAGGCGGGAGGCGCCCTGGACGAGGCCGGGAGCGATGACCTGGAAGCGGTCGAAGGCTACCGCCCGGGCGAAGCCCTGACCGCGGCTTCCGTCCATGTGCCCGACCTCGACAACCTGCGCGACATAGGCGAAGCCTCCTTTGGGGTGGCGCCTCCCCTGAGCGAGACCGTCCACGGCCCGGACGACCGACGGCAAATCACCACCACCTCCGTCTACCCGTGGCGCGCGTTCGCCTCGCTGCTCATCACGGCGGCGGACGGCTCACGGTGGATCGGCACCGGGTGGTTCATCGGGCCGCACACGTTGATGACCGCAGGCCACGTCGTGTACATCAAGAACAGCGGCGTTCCTGGGCGCGACGGTTGGGTGAGGAGCATTCAGGTGATGCCAGGACGCAACGGGAACTCGCTTCCGTACGGCTCGGTCACGAGTACCAACTTCCGCACCGTCTCCGGCTGGACGAACGGGGGAGACGAGAATTACGACTACGGCGCCATCATCACGCCTACCGACCTGGGCAACACGGTCGGCTGGTTGGGCTTCGGCGCGTATTCCGATGCCGATCTGCGCGCCTCTGTGGGCAACGTCTCCGGCTACCCGGGGGACAAGGCCGCCGGAACGCAGTGGTACGACGCGCGCAAAATCGCCTCCGTGAACAGCCGAAAGGTGTACTACGATATCGACACGGCGGGTGGGCAGAGCGGCAGTGCCGTGTACCGAATCGTGAACGGTCAGCGTTACGCGTTCGCTATCCATGCTTACGGCGGCGCGACGACGAACTCTGGCACGCGAATCACCTCTCCAGTGTTCAACAACATGCGTACGTGGAAGGCGTGAGCGGCAACCTGTTCTCGGCACAGGGGCCGGTGATCTGGTCATGCTGGCTGCCGCCGTCCTCCTGCATGGGAAGGACCAGGAAAACGTGACGGTCCCCAGCGTCATCTCGGGACGTGTCCACGACGCCCAGCGCCAGCCTGTGGCTGGGGCCAGGGTCTACGTGATCGACAGTCCGGTGCCCGTTTCCGACGTGGCCGTGTTGACGGATGAGGACGGCTCCTTCTCATTGACAGTCCCAGCCGCTGGGACTTACCGCGTGGGGTTCATGGCCGAAGGGTTGGGCACGGGCGAGGCGTCGGTCAAGGCCACAGGCGGTCGGTTGGTGCCGCTGAACATCGAGTTGAAGCCTCAACCATGAGGGGTCCACGGGAACCGAGCCTGCGAGATGTTGTGGTCCGGTCAGGGCGTCTTCGTGACTGCTTATTTTCGTCAGGTTCTGTCCTGCGGCTGCGCGGCCCAACCCGGGAGCCACCTCGACCTGACCCGGGAAGCGACCGACCCGGACCTGTCCGCCGAGCGTACACGCCGCCGCGTTGGTGACCCTTGGAGGCCAGCGTGCGAGGCTGGGCGGTCACACTCGGGGGCGACGGGCAGGGTGAATCACCCTTGGCCTCCCGTCTCAACATGACGAGCTGGCGGACCCGTCTTCTGTCATGCGGGGGGCCGGGGCACGCGGTGGATAAGCGCGCCCCGGCCCGTCCAGTGGCCGCCCGACTCCCGGCTTCCCGGCGGCTGAACCCATGCCTGAGTCCCTGCGCTCGGCGGTCTCGGACTGTGGTGCCTCAGCCTGCGCCGGAACGGGGCGTGGGTCAACAGTCAACCGACCGGGAGCCAACCTCGAGGTCTGCCCCCATCCGCCGGGCCGGGTGGCCGGAGACCCTCTCATGCTCACGCGCGCTCCCCGAACCTCACCAGTCGCGCATGACCTTGCCCGCCCGCCCCCCGGCGACGCGAACGTAGGCGCGGGTGGTGTTGATGTCCGCGTGCCCGAGCACCTCCGCCACCGCCGCGAAGTCTCCCAGCGCCTCGTACAGCCGCGTTCCGGTGTGCTTGCGAAAGGCGTGACACCCCCGCCAGTCCGTCACAGGCTGGCCCCGCCCGTCAAACTCTCCCGGGCGGTCGAAGAGGGGCCTCAGCAGCCTCGTCGCCGCCGCCCGCGTCCGGAAGGGCAGCACCATCCCCGCCGCGTGGGAGCGGCGCCGGGGCAACCCCCGCTCCGTGCGCAGGGCCGACACCAGGCGGTCGGAGAGCATGACCTCCCGGCTCCGGCGCCCCTTGCCGCGGCGCACCGTCAGGGAAGGATCGTCCTCGTCGAGGTGCACATCGTCCCAGGCGAGGTCCAGCGCCTCCTGAATGCGCAGGCCGGTGTGGGAGAGCAGCAGCAGCAACGTCCGCGCCCGCAGCAGGGTGACGCGCTCCGGGCCCCGGGCCGCGAGCAGGCGTTCCTCGACCCCGCCCATCACCCGGCGCAGCACCGCCGCCGAGTACGGGGGATTTTTCGTGAGGGGATGCTCGTGATCTTTCGGCACCCGCACCCCCACGAACGGCTGGGCCTCCGTGGCACCTGCCCAGCGCAAGGCCCGGTACAGCGCGCTGGCGGCGGCGACCTTGCCGCGCACGGTGGCGACCTTGCGGCCCTGGGCGAGCAGCGCGAGGACATAGGCCTGGGCGTCGTCCTGACTCAGCCGCAGCAGGTTGAGCGCGTTCGCCTCGGCATGCTCGGCGAACTGCCGCACCCCCGTGCGGTAGGCGCTGAAGGTGTGAGGGCTGGCGAGCAGGCCGCTGGCCCCGTACAGGCCCAGGTGCGCCTCCGTCAGGCTCCACAGCACCCCGGCGTCCTTCACGGCACAGGCCTGGACGGCGCGGCGGCGGCGCTCGTCCGGGTGCAGGGCCAGCCACTCGCGGGTCCGCCCGCCCAGGTCCGAGCGGGACACGTCCAGCGTCATGCCGACTCTCCCGCCGACCAACCACCCAGGAGTAAGCCTCTCGCTTGGTCGCACATCGCCAGAAGTTTACACAACGCGACTTATGTTTACTTCTGTCGCACCCGCCTGCCGCCGCTCGTCCCGGAGGAACTCCCCCAGGGCCCGCTCGTCCAGGGGGCGGGCGTAGAGGTAGCCCTGGGCGAGCGGGCAGCCCAGCGTGAGGAGCAGCTCGCGTTGCTCGGGGGTCTCCAGGCCCTCGGCGACGACCGTGAGGCCGAGGGCGCCCGCCAGGTGCAGGATGGAGGCGACGATGGCCTGCCGCCGGGGGTCGCGCTCGGCGCCCATGACGAAGGAGCGGTCGAGCTTGAGCTTGTCGAGCGGCAGTTCCCGCACGAGCTCGAGGCTGGAGTACCCGGTGCCGAAGTCGTCGAGGGCCACTGAGACGCCCAGGGCGCGGAGTTCGGTGAGCTGCGCGGTGGCGGCACAGAGGTTGGCCATGACGGCGGTCTCGGTGACCTCGAGTTCGAGCAGCGACGGGGCGAGCCCGGTGTCGCGGAGGATGGCCGCCACGTCCCGCGCGAAGTGGGCGCCCCGCAGTTGCACGGCGCTGACGTTCACCGCGACCCTGAGGGGCCGGCCCCCCCGCTGCCAGCGGGCCGCGAGCGTGCAGGCCTCGCGCAGTACCCACGCCCCGATCTCATGGATCAGCCCACGCTCCTCGGCGATGGGGATGAACTGGGCGGGCGACACGGCCCCGTGCACCGGGCTCTGCCAGCGCAGCAAGGCCTCGCAGCCCACGACCGCGCCCGACCCCAGCTCGACGACCGGCTGGTAGGCCAACCACAGCTCGCCCCGCCCGAGGACGCCACGCAGGCTGCGCTCGAGTTCGCTGCGGCGCTGCGCGTCCTGTGAGAGCCCGGCGTGATACCGCTGCACGCCGCCCCCGGTGGCCTTGGCCCGGTACATGGCGAGGTCGGCGTACCTCAGCAGGGCCGATTCGTCCGTGTCGTCCTGCGGCCAGCAGCTCACGCCCGCGCTGGCCCGCACCCACAGGGTGACGGTGCCCGTCGGCAGGGGCGCGGCCAGGGTGTCCAGCAGGGCGCGGGTCCGGGCGCTGGCGTCCTCGGCGCCCACCCCCGGAAGCAGCACCGCGAACTCGTCGCCGCCCAGCCGCGCGAGCAGGGCCCCCGCGGGCAGCGCCCCGGTCAGCCGCGCGGCGGCGAGACGCAGCACCTCGTCGCCGACCTCGTGACCCAGGGTGTCGTTGATCCCCTTGAAGTCGTCGAGGTCGATCAATGCCACCGCGAAGGGCTCGCCGCGCCCCCGGAGGTCGCCCAGGGTCCGCCCGAAGGCCAGCCGGTTGGGCAGGCCGGTCAGCTCGTCATGGGCGGCCTGCTGGGCGAGCCGTTCCTGGCTGCGCTCGGTCTGGTCGAGCAGGGCGTTGAGCGCCTGGCCCAGGTTGCCCAGCTCGTCGCCGCCCGACGTGGGGAAGCGGGTGCTCAGGTGGCCCCGGCGCAGCAGGGTTTCGACCTGCTGGCGGTAGCGGCCCAGGCGCCGCAGGAAGAGCCCCTCGACGAGGAGCATGGGCAGCAGCGTGAACAGCAAGACGGCGGCCAGGACCGCCAGCAGCAGCGCGCGGGCCGTCCGCACGCCGTTGGCGTGGTCCTCGCGGGGGGCCCCGACGACGAGCGCCAGG
>NZ_PNOR01000061.1:0-12500 GCF_002869765.1 Deinococcus planocerae
CGGTCATGGCAGGTATGCCATGACCCGTACCGCTCAGGAATGTCCCGCCAGGGTGCGCCGGTCTTCTGGCGCCAGATGATGCCGTTCAGGACGACGCGGTGGTCCTTGTAGGCGTGTCCTCGCTTGGAGTGTGGGGGCAGCAGTGGGCGAAGTTGAGCCCACTGCTGCTCGGTTAAATCTGTCCGTCCCATCCCCCCATCCTCCCAAATTCACCCAGACAGACCCTAGCGCCCCCTCGCCGCCGCCAGCGAGGAGCGCACCGCCGCCTCGGCGTTGAGGGTGCCCACGCCGCAGGTCTTGCGGGGGTCGAGGCGGTCGCAGCGCCCGCCGGGAAAAGGGGGGGCGGGGCGGGCGAGAACGTCGCGCACCTGGGCTGGGGGGAAAGTGGGCTTCAGGCCGAAAAGGAGGCTGGCGACGCCCGCCGCGTGGGGAGCCGCGAAGCTCGTGCCGTCGGGATCGCGCTCGCCCCCCGGGCCGCTGACGCTGCTCGCCACGACCCCGTGGCCGGGCTCCCCGCCGGGGGCGGCGAGGGCGACGCTCGCGCCCCAGTTCGCGTAGGCCGGGCGCTGTCCCGCCGCGGTCACGCTCGTCACCGTCAGGACGTTCCGGCACCCGGCGGGCGTGTAGCCGCGCGCGTCCGCCCCGTCGTTCGCCGCCCCCGCCACCACGAGCGTCCCCCGGGCGGTGACGGCATCGAGGGCCGCCTGGACGCGGGCGTCGCAGCCGCTCAGCGGGATGAAGTCCGCGAAGAGGCTGAGGTTGAGCACCCGCGCCGGGTTGGGGTTGGCCGGAGCTCCGGGCACGGGGAGGCCCGCCGCCCAGCGCAGGGCGTCCGCGAGGTCCTGGGGGTCGATGAGGCCGTCCCCCCCCGCCACCCGCACGTGCACCACGCGGGCCTGCGGGTTGATGCCCGCCATGCCCCGCCCGTCGTGCGCCGCCGCGATCAGGTTGGCGACGACCTCGGCGTGATAGGCGAACGGGCCCACCCCGCTCGCGTCCCGGTCGCGCCCGCCACCGTCTCCGGAGCGCGCGGGGTTGGACACGAAGTCGTAGCCGTTGACCACCCTCCCCGCGAGTTCGGGACTGTTCACGAAGCCCGTGTCGAGCACCGCGACCGTGACCGGGGCGCCGCGCCTCCCGCCCAGCAGCGCCCACGCGCCCGGCGCCCGGATCGCCTCCAGGTTCCACTGCCGCGCGAAGAGCGGGTCGGACGGTCGATAGAGGGTAGGGACGAGCGGGGTGGTCGCGGGCGGGGCGGTCGGCGGCAGGAGCGGGGGGGTCGCCTGCGCCGGGGTGGGGAGGGGTTGGAGTTCCGGGAGGGCCGCCGGAGCGGACAGGGGCAGGGCGGGGATGGGGACGACCCGCGGCGCGGCGGCGGCCATGCCCGCGAGGGCGCCCGTCAGGAGCAGGGAACGCAGAAGGCTCACCCGCCCAGTCTGGCGCGCGGCGCTGACCCGTGACTGAGAGCGGGATGGCTCCCGGGAGGGGACAACGGGGGCCCCGGGCCCGCCCACCGCGTAGCATCCTCCCATGACCTCGACCCAGACAAAACGGCAAGTCGTCCTCCTGACGGGCGCGTCGAGCGGCATCGGGCGGGCGACGGCGGAGGAACTCGCCCGGCGCGGGCACACGCTCGTCCTCGCGGCGCGGCGGGCGGACGCTCTGGCGGCCCTGGCGCGCGAACTCGACCCCAGCGGCTCGCGCGTCCTCGCCGTGCCCACCGACGTGACCGACGCTGCCTCCCGCCGCGCGCTGATCGAGACGGCGCGGGGGCAGTTCGGCCAGGTGGACGTGCTCGTCAACAACGCGGGCGTCACCGTCGAGCGCGGCTGGTGGTGGGACGACCCCGACCCCCTGCGGGTGCTGCGGGTGAACCTGGAATCCCCCGTCGAACTCACCCGGCTGGTGCTGCCCGAGATGCGCGCCCGGGGCTCGGGTCACATCGTCAACATCGGCTCGGTGGCGGGGCGGGCGGCCACGAACGGCATCTACTCGGCGAGCAAATTCGGCCTGCGCGGCTTCTCGCTCGCCCTGCGCCGCGAACTCCTCGGCACGGGCGTCACCGTCAGCCTGATCGCCCCCGGCTTTGTCCGCAGCGAGATGACCCGCGCCGCCCGCCTCCCCATGCCCGGCCCCGAGGTCGTCGCCCGCGCCGTCGCCGACGTGCTGGAACGCCCACAGCGCGAGGTCATCGTCCCGCGTCTCTACCGCCCCCTCGCCTTCCTCGACCACGCCCTGCCCGGGGTGGGGGACTGGATCGTGCGGCGGCTGATCCGGCGCCGGTACGTGCACGGGGAAGGGTAAGGAGGGACGCTCGTGGTGTGAGGTGTCTCACGGCTGAAAGGTTGTGTTGGGCGAGGAGGGGCGCGGGGGGAGGTTTCGGTTCACCCCCTCCCAGCCTCCCCCCTCAAGGGGGAGGAGCTAAAAGAGCAAGGGCTTTTGCCTTTTTAAACCGTCAATCCGGATGCCCGATGAGTGCCTGTGACTCAACGCTCCTGGCCCACCACCACGTCGGCTCGCGCAGCGAGACGGTGGGCCCGCAGATGGGACGCGACAAGATCAAACCTTGCGTTCGGAAAGACCCGACCCCCCGCGCCATCCGTGTGCCCTTGCCTAGCGCAGCGCCGCTCCCCCTGCCCCCTCTGGGGGCAGGGGGCTGGGGGGTGGGGGTAAGCCGTGGCACGATGCCCAGCCCACCGAAGCCCCTCCCGGGAGGGCAGAGGCTATCCTCAACCCCATGACCGCCCCCACCCCGCCCCGCCCCCTCAACCTCCTGAGCATCCAGTCGTGGGTGAGCTACGGCCACGTCGGAAACGCCGCCGCCGTCTTCCCCCTGCAACGCCTCGGCTTCGAAGTCTGGGCCATCCACACGGTGCAGTTTTCCAACCACACCGGCTACGGCGCCTGGACGGGCACCGTCTTCCCCCCCGAGCACGTCGCCCAGATCATCGACGGCATCGAGGCGCGCGGGGCCCTGCCGGAGTGCCACGCCGTCCTGAGCGGCTACATGGGCTCCGAGGGCACGGTGGGCGCGGTCGTGGGCGCCGTCCGGCGGGTGCGGGCGGCCAACCCGGCGGCCCTGTACTGCTGCGACCCCGTGATGGGCGACGTGGGCCGCGGCGTGTTCGTGCGCCCCGAACTCCCCGACCTCATCCGCGAGCAGGCGATCCCCGAGGCCGACGTGGTGACGCCCAACCAGTTCGAACTCGAACTCCTGACCGGCCAGCGGGTGACGACCCTGGAAGAGGCGCTGGACGCCGCCCGCACCCTGCGGACGAGGCTGCGGGGGGGCGGGCCGCGCATCGTGGTCGTGACCAGCCTCGTGCGGGGGGACGCGCCGGAGGACGTGATCGAGACGCTGGCCGTGACGGAAGACGGCGCCTGGCTGTGCCGCACGCCGCTGCTGCCCCTCGATCCGCCGCGCAACGGCACCGGGGACGCCATCGCCGCGCTGTTTTTCGGGCACTACCTCCAGAGTGGGGACGCGGGCGAGGCCCTCGCCCTGAGCATGAGCGCCCTGTACGGCGTGCTCGACCTCACCCACCGGGCGGGCACGCGCGAGATTCAGCTCGTCGCCGCTCAGGAGGAATTCGTGCGGCCCTCGCGGGTGTTCGGGGCCGAGCGGGTGGGGTGAGAGGAGGCCCGCGCGTGACGGCGGTCGCCCTGCTCGCGGACGTTCACGGCAACCTCGCCGCCCTGGAGGCCGTGCTGGCTGAGCCCGAGGTCCGGGCCTGCGATGAGGTGGTGTTTCTGGGCGACGCCGTGATGAACGGTCCCTGGCCCGCCGAATGCCTGGCGCTGCTGAGAGAGCTCGGCTGCCGCGCCGTCATCGGCAACACCGACCTGGAGGTCCTGGCCGGGGCCGATCCCGTGGCGGCGTGGGCCAGGGAGCGGCTCTCCCCCGAGGAGCTGCTGTTCCTGGCGCGGCTGCCCCTGACCCTCCGCCGGGCACCGGGGGGACTGGATTCGGCTCAGGCGGAGGGCGGCACCCGGGACCTGCTGCTCATGCACGCCTCGCCCCGCAGTTCCTTCGATCTGCCCCTCCTCGAACCTCACCCCCTGGGCACGACGTTCACGCGCGCCTGTGCCGACGGGGAATTGCGGGCCATGTTTCGCGGCAGCCACGCCGGGCTCGGTGTCTTCGGCCACATCCACTACGCCTCGTGGCGAGGGCTCGGCGGGCAGGCCCTCGCCTCGGTCGGGTCCGTCGGCTTCCCCTTCGACGGCGACCGGCGCGCGGCCTACGCGGTCGCCACCTGGCGCGGGGGAGGCTGGACCCTCGACCACCGCCGCGTGGCCTACGACAGCGAGGCCGTGGCGCGCGAGGTGGCGGCCTGCGGCCTGCCCTTCGCCTCCCGCTCGGCGGCGATGCTCCGGCAGGCCCGCTGGTTGCCCCGAACAGGCTGAGCCACGGACAGACCCTACCCCGCCGTGGTCAGCGCCCGCGCGATGGGCACGTTGCTCGCCAGCAGCCGCAACCGGGTCAGGTCGGTGGGGGCCACCCACGCGAGCGCCCGGTGCTCCAACGGCCTCGGTTCGTCGGACAGCAGGCGCACCCGCAGCGCCACGAGCGTGAAGGCCCCTACCGGCGTGTCGAGGTGCGAGCGGTAGACCTCCTCGCCCGCCTCCACCTCGGCCCCGAGTTCCTCGCGCCACTCGCGGGCCAGAGCCTCCTGCGGGGTCTCGCCCCCCTCCACCTTGCCGCCCGGGAACTCCCACTGCCCCGCCGCCCACGCCGGGGAGGACCGCGCCCCCACGAGCACCTGCCGCACCCCGCCCGGCCCCTCACGTTCCAGAATGCCTGCCACGACCGTTCGCATGGAGGGCAGTCTGGCGCAGAGAGCGAAGCGACCCGTCGGCCCTCCTCTCTTTTTGAACCGGGTACACTCCGTTCATGACCTACGACAGCGTGCGGCTCTCCCACGAGGGGGAGGTGGCGACCCTGACCCTCGCCCACCCCAAGGGCGCCTTCGGCCCGGCGACGTGGCGCGACGTGCCCCGGGCGCTCGGCGACCTCGGGGACGCGCGGGTGCTGGTCGTGCGGGGCGAGCGGCACTTCAGCGTGGGCCTGGACGTGGCGGCGACCGCGCCCGTGATCGGTCCCGCGCTCGGGAATCCCGAGAAGTTCAGGGCCGTGGTGGACGAGATGCACGCGGCCATCGAGGGGCTCGCGACGCTGCCCGTGCCCGTCATTGCCGCCATCGACGGCTGGTGCATCGGGGCGGGGCTGGAACTCGCCGCCGCCTGCGACCTGCGGCTGTGCAGCGCCTCTGCCCGCTTCAGCCTGCCGGAGGTCAAACTCGGCATCACCGCCGACCTGGGGGGCCTTCAGCGGCTGCCGCACCTGATCGGGCGGGGCCGGGCGGCCCACCTCGCGCTGACCGGGGAACCCATCGACGCGCAGGCCGCCGAACGCTGGGGCCTCGTCACCGAGGTGCTGGAGGGGGCGGAGGCGCTGTACGCCCGCGCGCAAAGTCTCGCCGCGCACCTCGCCTCCCTGCCGCCCCGGGCACTGGAGGGCACGAAGCGCACCCTGCAAGACGGCCTTCCCCACGCCGAGAGCCTCGCCGCCGCCGTGGAGTGGAACGCGCGGCACATGACGGCAGACGCGATGCTGAGCGCCCTCAAGAAAGCCTGACCTCCTCCCGCCTGCCCCCAAGGAGCCCACCATGACCCAGCCCCACGACCCCTCCACCACCTTCCGCCCCGACCTCCTGAACGGCAAGCACGCCCTGATCACCGGGGGCGGCAGCGGTATCAACCTCGGCATCGCGCGTTCTTTTGCCGGCCACGGGTGCGCCGTGACGATCCTCGGGCGCAATCTCGAAAAAGCGCAGAATGCTGCCCGGAGCATCGGGGAGGCGGGCGGACGGGCCCTCGGCGTCTCGGCGGACGTGCGCGACTTCGCGGCGCTTCAGGCCGCCGCGCAGGCCGGGGTGGAGGCGTTCGGGCCGCTCGACATCGTGCTCGCGGGGGCGGCGGGGAACTTCCCGGCCCCGGTGGACGGCATCAGCCCGAACGGCTTCAAGACGGTCGTGGACATCGACCTGCTGGGCACCTACAACACCATCAAGGCGTGCGCGCCGCACCTGAGGGTGCCGGGGGGCAACATCCTCTCGATCAGCGCCTACGGGGTGCCCGTGCCCATGCAGGCGCACGTCGTCGCCGCGAAGGCGGGGGTGGACGCGCTGACGCAGACTCTGGCCGTCGAGTGGGGCCTGCGCGGCGTGCGGGTAAACGCGATCATCCCCGGCCCCATCGACGGCACCGAGGGGATGGCCCGCCTCGCCCCCGACGAGAAGACGCGGGAGCAGTTCACCCGCACCGTGCCCCTGGGCCGCTTCGGGCTGCCCCAGGACATCGCCAACGCGGCCCTCTTCCTGGTGTCCGACGCGGCCAGTTACGTGACGGGCGTGATCCTCCCGGTGGACGGCGGCCAGAACATGCTCGGCGGGGCGCCCCAGTATCAGATGTACCAGCAGATGGGGCTCGCGCTGCCCAAGGGGTAAGGCCTGGGGCCACGGAATCTTCTCTCCCCTTCGTGTAGCGAGGCCGCGAAGGGTCCGCAGGAGGCAGCCAGGGCGGCGCCCCCTCTCCCCGGCCTCACCTCACGGTCAATCCCGACCCGCAGCGGCAACGGAACTTCCCCAGCGGCTCGGTCCACTCGCCCCACGCCTGCCACGTCGCCTCACGGTTCCAGGGCCAGCGTTTCTCGCGGACGCGGACGGCGTGGCCCCCCGGCGTGCGCGTGAAGCGGTAGGCCCGCCCGCAGCGGGGGCAGTGCAAGACGTCGCCGGTGAGGTCTGCTCGGGTCACGCCCCTCCAGTCTGCCCGCTATCCTGCCGGCGTGCGGCGAGTTCTCCCCCTATGTCTGGCGCTCCTGGCCCCCGGGTCGGCGGCGCAGGCGCCGGGGCTTACCCCGGTGCTGGGGCTCGTCCGCGAACCGGGCAGGGGCGCGGAGGTGCGGCGGGTGCTGGCGGGGGCCCCGCGCGGGGTCCAGGTCGGCCTGCTCGTGCGCGACCTGACGACGGGCGCGGAACTGGAGGCGCGGGAGGCCGACCTTTCCCTCATCCCGGCGAGCACCGTCAAGCTCGTCACGGCACTGTCGGTCCTGCTCGACCGGGGGGGCGCGGGCGGGTGGTGGAGCACGGAACTCACCGTCCCCGCCGCCGAGGTCGGGCGGGCCCGCGTCTCCCACCTCACCCTGCGAGGGGGGGCAGACCCCACCCTCGGCGTGGCGGACGGCCCCAACAGCCTGCGCGCCCTCGCCCGGCAGGCCCACGCGCGCGGGGTGCGCGAGGTCGGGGAGGTGCGGCTCGATGAGCACACGCTCGACGCCGCGACGTGGAACGGTCTGGTCCTGGGCGTCCCCATGACCCCCGTGCGCCTCTCGGACTGGCACGCCGCCCCCCCCACGTCGGCGGGAGAGGCGCGGCGGCGGGCGGGCGCGGCCCTGATCCGGGAACTGCGGCGGGCCGGGGTGCGGGTGAGTTCGGAGCGCGTGGGGACGGCCCCACCCTTCATCCCCTTCCTGCCTCCCTCCCGGGTGGACGAGCGGGGCCGCCGCCTCCCGCCCGACCCGTTCGTGCCGGTGGCCCGGCGGCCCGAGCAGGGGGTCGCCAGCGTGCGCAGCCCCTCGCCGACCGGGGTGCTCGCCGCCACCCTGCGGCCCAGCGACAACCTGCGCTCGGAGGAACTCCTCGCCACCCTCGCGGCTCGGCCACGGGGAAACGGCACGCTCCCCGGCGCCCTCGCGCGGGAACGCTCGGCCCTGCGCCAAGGCGGGGTGGACCTCACGGGCGTGCACCTCGCCGACGGCAGCGGCCTGAGCCGGGAAAACCGCCTCACCGCCCGCGCGCTGGTGGACCTGCTGCGCGCGGCGCACGACCTCCCCTATCCCACCTCCCCGCCGCGCGCCGAGCTGCCCGCGCAGACCTACCGGGGGCGCCGCAACGCCCTCGCCGAGGCGCTGCCCCAGGCGGGGACGGGCGAGAATGTCCCGGAGCACGACGGGCGCGGCGGCACCCTCGCGCGGCGGCTGGTGGGCTCGGGCCTCGACGTGCGGGCGAAGACGGGCACCCTCCCCGGGGTGAGCGCGCTCGCCGGGTACGTGACGGGCGCGAGCGGGCACACCCTCGCCTTCGCCGTGCTGATGAACGGGCCGGGGGATGCCCCGATCCTCACCCTGCGCGCGTTGCAAGACGAGGTGGTGCGGGCCGTCGCCGCCGCACACTGAACCCTCTAGGGCACGTCGTCATCGAGGTCGGGGAGGTCGCCGACCGGGAGCTGGACGTGGGCGGTGGTGCCCCTGCCGAGCTCGCTCTCCAGCCAAATGCGACCGCCGTGCGCGTCCACGATGCCCTTGGCGATGCTCAGACCCAGCCCGGCCCCGCCCTGGTCGCGGCTGCGGCTGTCCTCGACCCGGTAGAAGCGGTCGAAGAGCCGCGCGAGGTGCTCGGGCGCGATGCCGGGGCCGTCGTCCCCCACGCTCAGGCGCACCTCGCGCCCGTCCTCCTGGAGGCTGCTCGTCAACGTGATGTGGCGGGCTCCCGCCTTGAGGGCGTTGCCCACGAGGTTGATCAGCACCTGCTTGAGGCGGTCGGGATCGCCCTCGAACACCACGTCCTGCCCGCCCGCCGTCAAGGCGGTGCCCTGCGCCTGGGCGAGGGGCGCGAGTTCGCGCGTGACCTCGCCGAGAAAGGGGCCCGAGAGGACGGGCTGGCGGGTCAGGGTCAGCGCCCCGCTGTCCGAGCGGGCGAGTTGCAGCAGGCTGGCGATCAGGTTGGTGAGCCGCTCGGACTCGCTGCGGATGATGCTCAGGCTCTCGCGCTGCTGCGGCGTGGGCTCGGTGCGCCGCAGCAGGTACGAGGCGTGCCCGCTGATCGCCGTGACGGGCGTGCGCAGCTCGTGACTGGCGTCGCTGGTAAACCGGCGCTGCGCCTCGAAACTCCCCTCCAACCGGCCCAGCATCGCGTTGAGCGCCCCGGCGAGCGACTCCACCTCGTCTCCCGTCTGGGGCTCGGGCACCCGCTCGCCGAGGTTTTGCCCGCCGATGCGCTCGGCGGCACGCTGCACCTGCCGCAGCGGCTGGAGCGCCCGCCCGGCGAGCAGGTAGGCCCCCGCCCCCGCCGTGATCAACCCCACGACAAAGAGAAGTAAGATTACCCGCCGCAGTTGGGCGAGGGTGTCGTGGAGGGCGGTGAGCGGGCGGCCCACGTAGGTGATTGCGAGGGTCTCCTGAGGCCCGCTTAACCCGCTCGGCTTGAGCTGCACCGGGCCGAGCGTGACCAGGAAGCGGTAGGGCGTGACCCGTCCGCTGTACGCCTCCTTGATGTCCCGCTCGACCACGATCTGGGCGTCGAGCGACTCGATCAGCCCGGTGAGTTCCGCGTCGCTCAGCCCCAGGGGCGCCGCACGGTCCAGGCCGATGGGGGGGCGCCGGGTGGCCTCGGTCAGGCGGCGCACGTAGTCGAGCAGTTGCCGCCGTGCCTGGGGCGTGCGCGCCTGGTCCAGCGCCGTTCGCAGGGTCGGCGTGTCGTAAAAGGCCAGCTCCTCGATCTGGATCGCGTCGTTGGGGAAAAAATAGCGCAGGGGCGAGAGGCTGCCCGCCGCGTCCTGCTCGGGTCCCTCGCCGGGAACACCGAGTTGAAGCTGGCTCACCGTGTCCGTGAAGCTGCGGTAGGTGCGCTGCAACTCCCGGTCGAGGTTCCCCACCAGGCTCGTGCGCATCAGGAAGAGGGCCGCGAACCCCACCACCGTCAGCAGCGCCGCGAGCAGCGCCGTGTAGAAGAGGGTCAGCCGCCAGCGCAGCGTCATGGCGACTCCGCGGGCCGGGGGGTGCCGGGCGTGGCGGGGGGGTTCCTCACGTCCGGCAGTCTAGCTCCGCTGCCGCCGCCCCTCACTCCTCGCGCAGCACGTAGCCGACGCCGCGCACGGTGTGGATCAGCCGCCGCTCGCCGCCTTCTTCGAGCTTGCGGCGCAGGTAGCCGATATACACGTCGACCACGTTGCTGCCGCCCGTGTACTCGGGCCAGACCTTCTCCTCGATCTCGAAGCGGGAAAAGACCTTGCCGGGATTGCGCGCGAGGAGTTCGAGCAGCTCGAATTCCTTGGCGCTGAGTTCGACCCGCCGCCCACCCCGGAAGATCTCGCGCCCGTCGAGGTTCATCACGAGGTCGGCGACCCGCACCTCGCCCGTCACCGCCGGGTTCACCCGCCGCAGGTGCGCGCGGACGCGGGCGAGCAGTTCCTCGATGGAAAAGGGCTTGATCAGGTAGTCGTCGGCGCCCGAGTCCAGGCCCTCCACCTTGTCCTGGATGCCGTCTTTCGCCGTCAGGATGATGATCGGCGTGTTGCTCGTCTTGCGGATGCGCCGGGCGACCTCCAGCCCGTCGAGTACGGGCAGCATCAGGTCGAGGATCACGAGGTCGGGGTTGACCTCCCGGAACTTGGACAGCCCCGTCACCCCGTCGAAGGCCACTTCGGTCGCGTACCCCTCGGCGGCGAGTTCGAGTTCGATAAAGCGCGCGATGTCTTTTTCATCCTCGATGACGAGGACCAGGGGCTTGCGTTCCATACCGGCAGTCTAGGCAACGTTCTCATGAGAAGGCCGCCCAGGCGCTTAACCGGTTTTCATAGCCCCCGCACCAACCTCACGCAGGGCGTAGGCACGGCAGCCTGGCCCGAAGCCCGCCAGCGGGGGCAGGGGCCGCGCCACCAGGGTGCCGGGGTGGCCGAGTCCCGCCGCCGCCTCGCCGCACACGAGCGTCTCCCCGGGGCGGGCGGCGTCGCACAGGCGCCGGGCGTAGTTGACGGGCAGGCCGTACGCGCTGTGCTGGCCCCCCACCGGGCCGGTGATCACGGCCCCCAGGGCCACCCCCGCCCGCACCTGCAACCTCACCCCCAGGGCGGCGGCGAGCCCCAACCGCGCGGCCCGCTCGTGCGACTCGTGCCCGGCGGCGACCCCCGCCCCGACCTCCCCGTGGGGCCACAGCCCCAGCACCGCGTCCCCCTGATGCTGGAGGACCCGCCCCCCCCGCGCCTCGAAACTCAACACGAGCACCTGCACGAACTCGGCCATCAGCGCGGCGTAGTCCTCCAGCGGCAGCAGGTGCGCCAGCCGCGTGCTCCCGACGAGATCGACCATCACGAGGCAGGCCCGCCCGGGGTCGGGGCGCCGGGCCGGCAGGGGAAAGAGCAGGTCGGTCATCGGGGCTTCGAAACCATCATGCTCCTCCCACCGTCCTCAGTAAACCCCCACCCTCCTCACATCGGGGGGTGAGGGGTGGGCCCCGGCGTCTCCGGGAAAGCCTCCCGGTCAGAGCTGGAAGCCGTGGAGGGGCGGCAGGGTGCGGAAGGCCACCCAGTCGCCGACCGCCGCCCCCGGCAACTCCTCGAAGGCGCCGAGGACCAGGGGCAATCGGGCGCCCACCACCCACACGCGCCGGGAGACGGCCAGGAGTTCGCCCACCCCCTCGACCTCGGAGACGCCGACGACGGCGAGGGTTGCGCGGGCGCGGCCCACCTCCTCGGCGTTCAACACGCGCGGCCCGCCGCCCCGGCGGTCGAGGACGCCGTGGACCACCACCCGGGCGGGGCCGGGGCGACCCCGGTAGGGGCCGGTGCGGTCGAAGAGGTACAGGACGCGGCCCCCCGACGCGAATTCCAGCAGGGGGCTGCCCTCGCGCTGGGGGTAGAGCTGTCCCTGGGCGGCGAAGGGAGCGTAGCGGGACGCGAACTCCAGCTCCGAGCTCTCTAAGGTCATCGCCCTCCTCTGGCGGCTCTGGCGGCATCACGCATCCGCGCCATTCTAACCGCCGCCCGGGGGGTCCTCCAGCCACGCCAGGGTGGGACGGTCGAGCCCCGCCGCGTCGAGCACGGCGTCGGCCCGCTCCAGCGCGAAGGTGCCCTCCACCTCCCGCAGCACGTGGATCAGGACGAGTCCCGTGAGCCGTTCGAGCACCGCCCACCCCGGTGAACCGGGCGGCTGGGCGTCGCGTGCGCGCCGCAGCAGGGTCAGGGCGCGCGCCTCGTCTCCCTCCTGGAAGGCGGCGCGGACCGTCTCCGGCACGAGGGCGCGCGGCGGCGTCAGGTCAGGCTCCGCCACGTCACGTCGGCGACCACGCCCGCGAGCATGGTGAGGGCGAGCCACATGTTCGCGTCGAAAAAGGCCACGTTCACGCGCCCCAGGTCGTCCGGATTCACGATGCGGTGTTCGTAAAAGAGGATGCCGCCCATGACCAGCACCGCGAGGCCGTACCAGAAGCTCGCGCCCGTCGCCACCCCGACGAGGGCCAGCAGGACGAAGGTCAGGGCGTGGCTCGCCGCCGCGATCCTCAGGGCCGAGGGGATGCCGAAGCGCACAGGGATGCTCCTGATGCCGTTTACCACGTCGAATCGGTAGTCGAGGGTCGCGTAGATCACGTCGAGCCCGATCATCCAGAACAGGACGACCCCCCACAGCAGCCACGCGCCGAGCGCGAACTCTCCCGTCACGGCGA
>NZ_PNOR01000062.1 GCF_002869765.1 Deinococcus planocerae
GGTTGGAACGGCCAGGAACTCATCTGCCAGAATGCGGACGCGCTCCCCCAGAATCTGTGACGTAGACACTCCCAGATTTTCTCGGCTGGGAGCGCTTCCCCGTCGTTATGCAGGTGCAACTCCTGAGTCATAGGCTGTGCCCTCCATCAGCCGTGAGTTGGGGTTGACACCCGCGCCAACGTTTGCGATGAGCTTTCTGTTGCCAGAGTCGACGTAAAAGGTACCGGGCACCACCTGATTGCGGGACAGCACCTGCTTCAGAGCCTGGCCGTCCACGAACAGTTGATCGCGGTGGTTCGCCTGTGGGTGGGCGGGGTCGATGATGCAGTTGGGCTTCACGCAGGACCAATCACCCTGGGTAGTAAGTGGAAGGGGGTGAAACCAGCTCGCGCTCCAGTCGTTCCCGTTCGCCGTCCACCCCTTGACCTCCAGGCTGCCCTTGAGCCAGACTTTCGCGTTCCGCCCCAGGCTGGCGCTGTCGTACGGTTGAATGGTCAGGCGTTTGTTCACCTCCGTGGTGTTCATGCGGTAGGTGCCGCCGCGCAGCACGACGGTGCCGCCCGCTGGCGTGGCCGCGATGGCCCTGGCGAGCGTCTCGTACGGCCTGCCGATGCTGCCGTTCCCTGTGGTGTCGCTGCCGTCCGTCGCCACGAAGGTGGCGTCCCCAGGGGTGGGGTATGAGGTGTCTTTCAGGTCGTCCCCCTGTGGGGCATAGCCCTGCGCGCCGAGCCCAGCCCCCCCGATGTCGGTGGGGCTCCCGCCGGAGCCGTCGCTGGGGCTGCTGGACCACACCTGGGGACTCTTCAGGTCGGCTTGCACCTCTGTGGACGCCCCGGTCGGCGTCTGACCACAGGCACCGAGGAGCAGAGCGGTCGACAGGGCGAGCATGACTCTTTTCTGTTGCATTTCACGAACCTCCGGATCATCACGAAGCACCGTGGTTGGGTCCCGAATCAGTTCCGCGCCTACGTCAAATCACCCCCTGGCACGGTGGACGGAAGAACGGTGGTCATCCCGGGCGACGCAGGGATTCTCGCTCCTGCCGAGGGAGACGAATTTTTCCGTCAATTGCCCTGTCCTTGCTCAAGTCCAACGAGGAAAGGATTGGAACCTACGTGTCCCGAATCCACTTTCCCTGTTTGCTCCGTTCGGGCGACTCACCCCTCACGGACGTTGCCAGGGTGTGAGGCGCAACCGGGAGCCGACGGGTGAGGCCAGCAGAACGACCCCTCTTCCCCGACCTTACCGGAGGTGCAAGGCCCCCATATTCACGGCCTGTCCGCTGGGAACGTCCAGGGAGCTGCCCTCGTTGATGGCGTTCGCCACGTCCTGGGGCAGTGCCTGGCCGGTGCGGGAGGCGCGCGAGCCGCCCAGGACCCGGAAGTCGTCGGCGCCAGCGTTCCTGAACAGGGCGCTTTGCGGCACGTCGTTGAGGTTGATCGCGTCCGGTTCACGCCCGACGACCCGGTTGAAGTCGGCCCACCACTTGAACTCCGGAACCCTGCACCCCTCCGAGGTCCGGACGGCCTTCTCGACCCAGGCGTACTGGTTCGCCTTTCCGGCGGTGCTCGTGCGCTGATACAGGTTGTTGTTGATCGCGTGAATCATCGGCTCGGTGTCCGGGCAACGGTAGGACTCGGTGTCCACGGCGAGGGCCTTGAAATCCGAGTGCAGGTTGTTCTTGATGACGACGTTCCGGGTGTCCCAGTCCAGGCCCCGTGCCACCTCTCCGGCATCGGGGTTGCGCCTCGACGTGTCCTTGACGTAGAGGTTGCGCCCATTCTCCACCAGGGTGTTGTTGTACACCTGCACGTCACTCGAGCCGCTGACGGCGATGCCAACCCCGTTGCGCGCGGCCACGTTGCTGGCGATGATCCCGCCCTTGGAGATCTCGTAGAACAGTCCGAAGCCCGAGTTGTCGTGGGCGTAATTGCGGACCATCCGGATGTTCTCCATGTTGATGTCCAGCCACAGGGCGGTCGCGTTGTTGCCGAAAGCCTCGTTATCGGCGACCAGAACGTCGTTGGCCTGGGTCAGCTTCATGCCCGCCGCATCCCACGACTTGCTGAACCCCTCCACGTTGTTGTAGGCGATGGTGTTGCCCAGGACGCGCATCCCCCTCGCGCTTCCGGTGAGGCCCTTGCGACCGTTGTAGAAGAACCTGTTGTTCCTGATGACGCTGCGCGACGCCCTGGCGCTGGCGTTCACACCCAGGGGAACCGTGGAGCTCCACGCGAAGGTGTTGTCCTCGACGCGCACCTCGTCGCCCTCCACCGAGAGGGCCTTGCCCGCGTAATGCAAGAAATTGAGGCCACGGACGACGGTGCCGTCGGTCGCCGGGGTGTTGTCCACCGTGAGGCCGGACACATCTTCGGTCGCCTCCACCCTCTTGTCGCGCGGGTCGAGCCCGATGTAGAGGCGGTTGTTGCCGCGGTCCACGTAGAACTTGGCCGGGGAATGGGCGGTCGCGCCCCCCACCTCGTTTTTCGACAGCACCTGCCACAGGCCGAGCCCGTTGACGAAGACAGCCTCGGTGTAGTCGGCGGTGGGAACTCGGCTGTCGATGCACTTGGGACATTCACTGCCGCCCACCGACGCCTGACTGACGCGCGGCAGATTCAGGGTCCAGTTGGTGTACCACAGACCGCTGCCGGATTCTCGTCGCCAGGCGCTGTCGGGCAGGACCCGGCTGCCTTTGATCAGGACCCGTTCCCCCGGGTAGGAGCGCACGGTCAGCCGTTTGCGGATGGTCACGTCCGCCACGTCACGGTACTCGCCCCCCCGCATCACGATGGTGGCCCCGGCGGGCGCCGCAGCGACGGCCTTGCGCAGGGTGCGGTAGGGACGGCCCGGGTTGCCGGTGCCGCCGTCGTCATCACCACCCGGCGCGACGTACACCCCTCCGGTCACGGGGTCGCTGGAGGTGGAGACGGGGACCTGCTCGGTGATGTACAGGCGACCGTTGGACAGCTTGGCGGCGTCCGTCTCCTCGGCGGGGTCACCCACCGCCAGGGTCCGGAGGCTGAACGGCGAGTCTTCCGTGCCCTGCTCAGCGGCCTGGACCTCGGGAAGACGACCGCAGGAGCCGAACAAGAGGGCCGTCGAAAGAGCGAGCACGATGTTCCTGTTCAACATACCTCACACCTCCAGATGACTCCATCACTTCAAAGTGACGTTCCAGCGCATCCTCTCGCCAGCCTCTACATTGATGAAGTTCCCCACACCTTAGGACGGCGTCACTGCTCATCAAGTAAATAATTCCGTCGAGGGTCTGCGGGGGAAAAGGTGGCGTTCAGGCCGAGCCATCCTTTCGAGTGATCCGGGAACGTCGGTGCGGTGTCCGCGCCGCCCTGTCCGGTCACTCGTGCCGGGCGGGACGACACGCAGCGCGAGGGCAGCCGCCCCGCCGTCTCGCTGGCCTGCCTGTTTCTGCGGGGCCGAACCTTGGCGAACGCTCCAGGCGGGACGGGTCACCGCACCTCAGACCGCGGGGGTCTGCGGCGTGGCCGCGCGCCAGCGCACTTCCACCAGCGGCACCGGGCGCCCGGCCAGCTCCTCCTCGCGCCATTCCAGGCCGCCGCCGTCCAGCAGGTCCAGGGCGACGTCGAGCGGCAACAGCACCGCGCCGTCCCCCCAGCGCCCCAGCGGGGTCGGCGCGGGCTGGGTGCGCCGCGGATGACCGTCGAGCCGGGCGGCGTGATCGGCGGCCCAGCGCAGGACCCGGCCATGTCCGTGATGCTCGGCGAGCGCCCGCCAGAGCCGTTCGACCCGGCTCAGGCCCAGCCGGGTCACGTCCAGGGTCCCGGCACCGGCCTGCACCCAGCCCTTCTCGGTCCAGGCGTTCAGGTCGGGCGGTGGGGTGCGGAGGTCGCCTGCCCGCAGGGTCAGCCGCAGTGGCCGCGCCGCGTCGTCCAGATCGAGCGTGAGCGGCACGCCGTCGTGGATCAGACGGCCCACCCAGGCCCGGAAATCCTCGGCGAGCGGATTGCGCGCCGGGCCGGGCGGAGGGTCAGACGGAGCCGGGGCAACGGCGGCTGAAGTGAGAGGAGCAGAGGTCACGGGGGCCGCGGCCCCAGGAAGCGGGGCGTCTGGGACCGGGACTCCGCCCCGCCGCCGCAGGTCCGGGACCTCGTAGGTGGACCGGATCTTGAGAAAGACCGCGCGCAGGGGGCTGTCCCGTTCGTCCAGGCGCGGCATCCGCACGACGGCGGGCGGCGAGCCGACGAGTTCGACGACCGCCGAGCCGTCCGGAAAGGTGCGCATCGCCTCGGCGGACAGGAGCGGACGGGCCACCTCCTTGAAGGTGCGGCTCGTGCGGCTGCGACTCATGATGCCCAGGAGGCCGGGTTCGCGGTTGACGCCGTGGCTCTCCTCGCGCACGGTCACCTCGCCCAGATGCTCGGAGAAGAACTGCGCGTCTTCGAGCCTCAGGGAGCGCGGAAAGATCACCATCTGCGCGAAGTTGTTGTTGACCATCCCCCGGAACTCGTCCCGGCCATACACCGCCTCGCCCTGGGCCCGGCTCTGCACGGCGATGTGGTAGGCCACCCGGCGCGAGCGCATCGTCGCCAGGTTCTCGCCGATGTTGGGCAACGGCCCGAACGACGGAAACTCGTCGAGGTACACCGACAGATGCACCGGCAACCGTCCGCCGTGCTCCCCCGCCACCTCCAGGATGGCCTGGTCCAGCCGCCGCTTGAACAGCCGCAGCAGCACCTGCCCCCGGCCCCCCTGCACCTCTTCCTGCGGCACGCCGATGTACAGGAAGCCCGGCTCGCGGCACAGGCGGCGCAGGTCCAGCCGCAGGCCCGGCCCCGCGCTGGTGGCGCGGTCGAGATTCGGGTGCAAGAACAGTTGCAAGTCGCCCGCCAGGCCCGTGCAGATGCCCGCCAGCACGTCGGTCTTGAGCCCCAGCAGCGCCGCGAGCACCTCGCGCACGGGGGGCCGGGCGTTCACGTAGGCGCGCAGCGGGTCGGCCCCCAGGCTGAGCAGTTCGTAGACCCGGCGCATGGTGGGCTGGCCGTCCAGGCTCACGGCCAGGATCAGCCCGGCGAGCAGTTGGCGCTCGTTGTTGCGGTAGAACACCGCACCGTCCCCCGGCCCGCCGCTGGGCCGGAACGTCTCGGCGATCTCGAAGGCGTCCTGAACGCTGCTCACGCCCTCCAGCAGGGGCAGCCGGGCGCTGTCCGGGTCGAAGGGCGTGAACGGGTACACCGTGCGCCCCCAGGCCCGGAAACAGTTGATGCTCTCCAGAAAGCCGCTGCGCGCGTCGGGGTACTTCAGGTCGAAGACCACCGCGCTCACGCCGTCGCGGGCGTCGAGCAGCAGGTTCGGGTTCAGGTACCGGGTGGTCTTGCCCGCCCCGGTGCCGCCCACGATCAGGGTGTGCGCGCACCTGGAGCTCTCGGGCAGCCTCAGGACCCGCCCGCCCACCAGCCCCAGGTAGCCGACCCGCGGCGACCGGCGGTCCCCTCTCAGGGACGCGGCGAGGTCCCTGGGCGTGGCCCAGCGGCCCTGACCGGGGTCCTGATAGGTGCCGCCGAACCGCTCGGTGACGCCCGCCAGCACCCACACCAGCAGCGGCAGGAACGGCAGGGAGAGCGCCCAGCGGGGCAGGGACCGCTCCCAGACCTCCAGCAGCACCGGGCCACAGGCAGGGTCGATCAGGCAGCGCGGCACGAAGATGCCCGGCTCCGCTGCCACGCCGATGGACGCGGGCCAGCCCCGGGCCGCCAGCGCCTGGGCGGCGAGCACGAGGTGCTGCCAGCCCAGCGCGCCCAGCCAGCCCAGGCTGGCGAGCAGCGCGAGGGCTGCGGCCCAGGCGAGCAGGGCCAGGGAGAAGCGGCGCGCGCGCATGGGGCTTCAGACCTTGACCGTTGGCGCGCTGCTGGACCGTGGGCCAGAGGGACCGCTGCTGGAAGGGGTGCTGGCCGGGCTGCTGCTCGACGGGCCGCTGCTCGACGGGCCGCTGTTGGCCGGGCCGCCCCCGAATGGTCCGCCGTTGGGCGGCCCGCCGCTTGCCAGCTTCGGCCTGGCGCTGCCGGGCCTGCCCCCTGGAGCGCCGCCCGGCCCGCCCGTGGGGCCGCCAGCGGCGGCCTGCCGGACAGATGCCGCCCGCTCTGCCTGGAGGGTGCTGCCTATGCTCTTCGCGCTCGACAGCGCGCCGCCGACCCCGCCCGAGCCGACCCTCGGCGGTTTCACGCCGCCCACCGCCGCCGCGACTCCGCCCAGAAACTCCACGATCCAGTTCTGCGCCAGCCGCAGCAGGTAGATGCCCGCCAGGAGACTGAAGAACATCAGCGCCAGAGACGAGAGCATCGAGTTGGCGTAGCTGGGGAAATTGACCTTGTTCATCAGCGTGGCGATGTGGGAGTTGGCATCCCGCCGAAACGCCTCGAAGTCGCTGATGTCCCCGGACCTGAGCAGCGCGTCGGTGTTCTTGAAATCCGCCTCGATGATGCGGTTGGTCTTGTCCAAAGCCGCGTTGAACTGTCTGGACGGCTGAACGAAGCCCACTTCGACCGAGCCCGAGAACACGATGGGCATGAAGGCCATCAGGAGCACCGCCGACATGACGGTCTTGAACCAGGTTTGCAGGAACTGCTGGCCCGCGCCGGGCGAGAAGATGTACAGCGCCCCGGCCAGCGGCAGCAGCAGCGAGCCCAGCACGGTCGCCAGGCCGGTGCCCATGATGATCACGTAGTAGGTGATTAGGAGGGGCATGACGATGTTGATGGCGAAGATGCCTGCCTGGGCCGTGGCCTCGACCGCGCTCGCCGCGCCCTGGGCCCCACCGAAGAGCAGGCCGAGAAAGCCCAACCATGGGTTGGTCACCGGGGCGGCCTGGCCGCCCTTCAGGCCGCTCGCGAGGGTCTGAAGGGTGCCGAACAGCAGGGTCAGGTTGCTGATGTGCTCCCCCAGCGCCTTGGTCTCGGTGGCGGCCCGCTCCAGGGCGGGAGCGGCGAAGCTGGCGTCTCCCCACTTGTACGCCTCCACCCAGGACGCGCGCACCAGTTGGCCCAGGTTGCCGGTGAAGCGGGGCTCGCTGGGCAGGTCGCCGAGGCTGGAGGACCCCAGCACCAGCCAGCCCGAGACGAGCAGGCGGGTGAGCAGTTCGCGCACGTCGGTCAGCGCCCCCCCGTTGGCGATCTGGATGCCGTTCCAGATGATGCCGATCAGGAGCACCGACTGGGCCAGCAGCGAGATGGCCCGCGGTAACCCGGCGGTGTCGATGGCCCGGGTGATCTGGGCCAGCCAGGTGGTCGGACACGGCAGGGCGCTATACGTCACCGTGGCGCTGCCGACGGTCTCGCCCGGGTTGTAGATCGAGGACGTCTCTCCCAGCGCCGCCCGGCGCCGCTGCTCACAGGTCGAGGAGTTGGCCGCGACGATGGTGTCCTCGGGAAAGGGGACCGGCGCGGTCTGTTGGGCGCCCGCGACCGTGTGCAGACCCAGCAGCATCACCAGCAACAGCAGCCAGCGTCGGAGGGACATGGGTCACGGCTCCTGCCGGGGGGTGGTGGGCGCGTCACCGGGCGCTTCGGGGCCACCCCCGAACGAGAGCGCCGTCACGACTGCATCCCGGTCAAACTTCATGTTGCCCAGATTCGCCATGGCCGATTCCGTCGCCCCCTTCACGGTCTCTTCCAACTTCTTGGTCTCGGCCTGTCGCTCCCGGAACCGCGCCAGTTCCGCCTCGTTCTCCCGCACGCGGTCGGCCATCAGCTCGTCGACCACCCGCACCATCTGCGAGTTGCTGAGGGCTCCCTGCGCCAGCAGGCCGTTTAAGCGGGCGATGATCTGCTCGTTGCCGAGCTGCTGCTGGACCGTGTAGGCCGCGAACCCCTCGTTCAGGGCCTGCACCGTTGCCCGGGTCGAGGTGGCATTGGCTGAGTCCTCCTGCAACTGCTCAGCGTTCTGAACGACCTGTTCACGCAACTCGACCGGCGAGGTGTCGGTGCCCAGCGTCTTGGCGACCTCGCGCGACACCGCCTCGTCCCGCCGTGCGGCGATGGCCGCCGAGCTCAGCTTCTGCTGCTCCTCGATGGCCCCCCGCCAGCCCAGCTCCAGGCCGAGTTTGTCGCCCTCCGGGACGCTGGGACCCAGCTTGTTCAGCGCCTCTATAGCCTTGGCCTGCATGGTGTCGAACCCCTGGGTCAGATCCAACTCGGCCTTGCTCCATAACTCCGGGTCGAATGGCTGGAGCAGCGCAGTCGAAAGGCTCTCTTCTGCTAGGCGGAACGTGTTGCCCTTGATGCCGAAACTGGTCGCGAGCTGGGCCTCCACACCGTCGACCCCGGACTTGCCCGCGAAGATGTCTGTAATGGTCGCCTTCCACACGTCGCCCAGAACCGAATTGGCAACCGTGCCGGTCAAGTTGCCGAGGGTACCGAAGGGGTCCTTGAAAAAGCCGAAGATCGTCTCAGCGTTGAACGGGTACCCCTTCAGGCCCTCTTCCAAGGCCTTCCTGAGATCCACCGCCTGGGCCTGGGTGCCCAGCGTCAGGGCCAGCGTCGTCACCAGTGCTTTGCGCTTCATCTGCCTGCCTCCCCGTTCTGCTGGGCTCACGTCTGGCCGTACGCCAGCGCCGTCAGGGCGGCGCGCAGATCGCCGCCGGCCCGCGCGATGGCCTCGTCGCGGCGGGCCATCGCCTGCGCCGAGGTCGTGAAGGTCCACAGGTCCAGCGGCGTGGGCCGCACCCAGATCACGTCGCCCAGGCTGCCGGTCTCGGTCCGGACCCAGGCCAGCACCTCGCTGTACACGCCGTCGACGCGCTTGAGGTCCAAAAACGCCTCCATCGCCGCCTGCGGCAGGTGCAGCAGGTCCCGCACCGCCTCCTCCTCGCCGGGGGTGCGCAGCAGGTAGTGGTAGGTGGTGTTTTGCAGGATGCCGTGCGCCTCGGGGCGCTGGAAGTCGGCCATCGACTGGCTGACGCTCCACACGGCGGCGTTGTAGCGCCGGAAGCGGCGGTAGAGCTCGACCACGAAGTGCGCGGCGGCGGGGATGGTCAGCAGCGCCCAGCACTCGTCGAAGATCACCACCTTGCGCCGGGTCCGGTCGCCCCTCACCCGGCGCCAGACCAGATCGGCGATCAGCATGATGCCGACGGTCGCCAGCGGCGAGTCGAGCTGGAACCGGCTGGTGTCGTAGCAGACCAGCCGGGCGCCGGAAAGCGGCACGCTGGTCGTGCGGTCCACGAAGCTGCCGTAGGGCGTCTTGCCGGTCCAGTTTTGCAGGGTCCGCGCCAGGGTGTCGGCCAGGTGCCGGTCCTCGGCGGTCACGGTCTTGTCCCCGACGCGCTCCAGGTTCGAGAGCGTCCGCACGAAGTCCGACAGCCGCACCTCTCCGAGCCGGGGGCGGAACTCGCCGCCCTCGAATACCTCGTCGGTCTTGCGCAGGTACGCGGCGCGCAGCGCGGTGCCGATCAGGGCGTCCTCCTCGGCCTCCAGCCGGGGGACCACCCCGCCCACCATCGCCCGCACCACCCCCGCCAGAAACGCGATCTTGTCCTCGTCGGGCGCGGTCTCGCCGGGGGCCAGGTCGAAGGGGTTGATCGCCGTCTGGCCGCCGGGCTCGACATCGATCATGGCGCCGCCCAGCAGCTCCACCGTCTTCTCGTAGCTGCGTCCCCGATCCACGATGATCACGTCCACGTCGTCCTGGCGCAGCAACTCGGTGATCATGTACTGGGCGAAAAAGGTCTTGCCCTGCCCGGAGCCGCCCACGATCAGGGCGTTCCAGTTGGTCATGCCGGGATCGAAGGGGTCGAGGAAGGTCAGCGCCTTCCAGCGGTTGTGAAACATCGCGGTGGGGCGGCGGTGCCCGGCCCAGGGCGCGCCCAGGGGGAAGAAGTGCGCGGCGTTGGTCTCCAGCAGGCTCAGCCGCTGGTCGATCAATTCGCCGCCGAACGGCAGGCACTGGGTAAACGGCGCGAGCAGCCCGTGCTGGAGGATCAGGAAGGGGCTGCCCGGAACGCTGGCCGAGGCCCCGAAGGCCCGGGTGATGCGCGATTCGAGGTCCTTGCTGTCGGCGCCGAGGACCACCAGCGACACGCCGACCTGATACACGTGGTCGCCCGCCGCCGTGATGTGCTCGATGGCCGCCTCGGCCTCGGCCAGGCCGGTGCGCACGTTGGGATCGACGTACACGTTGGTGTCGACCGAAGCCGAGTAGAACTTGCGGGCCGAGGACTTGAGCCGCTGCATGGCCTTGTTGTAGGGGTCGTGTTGGAGGTCGACCACCAGGTACAGCTCGCCGGAGGCGTCCAGCAGGTGATTGATCATGCCGTAGGCGGTCTCGTCCGGGCTGTGGACCAGGCCCAGCATCCGCGCCCGGCGCCACCCCAGGCCCAGTTCGTGCGGGCGGCTGTTGTCCAGCTCGGACTTTGCCAGTTGCGCGCGCAGCGTGGGGGGCGCCAGACCGCCGAAGCGTTCGAGCACCTCGGCGGGCAGCACCTGCCACGTTGGCCGGTAGCCGGGCACCGGCAGGTGCTTAAGGGCCGGGTTGAGAAATCGGAAGCACAGCGAGAACACGTCCTCGTCGGTCATGGCCCGCGCCTCCAACCCCGCCGAGGCCAGGAAGTGCAGCAGCCGCTGCCGGACCGCGCCCGCCTCCAGCAGGCGTTCCTCGAACTCGGGGGCGGTGTAGCCGATGTGGGTCTTGCGCCGCAGCAGCGGCACCGCGCTCCCCAGCGCGTAGCTGAGCAGGTTCGGGCGGGTGCCCAGCCGTTTCTCGCCCACCGTGACGCTCAGGTAGGCCCGCCAGCGCAGCACCTCGCCGGGCAGCTCGGCCAGCCCCTCATAGAACTCGGCGCGTTTCTCGCCCAGCAGCCGGGCCAGCGGCACCGGGCTGGTCGTCTCGGCGCGGTACGGGGCGATGCCCGCCGCGCCCACCGGACCGACCTCCACGGTCAGGCGCAGCCGCTGGCCCTGCGGCACGGCGTTGCGAAGCACCCCCTTGAGCTGGCGCAGCACCAGTTCCAGGCCGCCGCCGGTCAGAAAGAGTGCCGGGGGAAACTGCACCTCCACCCCGACCTCCATGCGGCCATCGGCCAGGAACATGGTGCCCCCCCGCAGGTCCCAGTACGGCAGGGCGTCCAGGAGCGAGCGGGTGCGGGCTTGCGTGAGCCTGGACATCAGGTCACCCCGCCCTGGAGCGGCTCGGAAGACGGCGCCGCGGCCCGCCCCACCCGCCGGGCCTGCTTTCTGGAGGGCCGCACCAGGAAGCGGTCCTCGCGCGGCACGATCAGCGGGGAGGAGCACACGTCGCGCTGCACCCGGTAGCGGTCGCCCTGGGTCAGCCAGGCCACGACGTGCCACAGCGCCCGCCCGGGAAAGAAGTGCTTGATCAGTCCCACCAGTTTCGACAGCGCGAAGCCGCTCAGGCCCGCCAGCGGCAGGGACAGCAGCGCGGGCGCGCGGTCCTGCCAGAATTGCAGGGCCACCAGCGTGCCGAACGCGACGGTGAACAGCGCCCAGAGGTCCATGCCCAGCACGGTGAGGGGCACGGCGAGACGGTAGACGCGCATACGGAGCATAGGGTCTCCTCGGCGGGGTTGGGGCGCGGGACGCTCAGGGGGCCGGGGCGCCTGCGCCGGTCGCGCAGATGTTCGTGTTCGAGCCGGTGGCCAGCGACATGATCGAGCGGGCGCCGAGGATCACGGCGGCCCCCGCCAACGCGGCGATCAGGATGGAGGTGGACCTCTTGCCGCCTACCGCAAGGCTGATGCCCGCGACCACGATGGCGATCAACACCAGGCCGATGCCCACCGGGCCGCGCAGCCAGCCCGACATCGTGCAGATGCCCGTGTTGACCGTCGTGAAGGGACTGGTGTTCTCGGCCACGCCCTCACCCACGTCTGGGCCGTCCTGTGCCAGAGCCTCCTGCGACAGCGCTAGCACCGCCGCCGCCATCCCCCAGACGAAGCCCTGGCGAGGCGTGGTGGGGTGGGAACGGACTTGGCTCTCGGTCCAGTGTCGAAGGGTCAGACTGGCGGTGAACACCTGTTGCCCCGCCCGGTCTACAAACAAACGTGCCTTCTTGAGAACAACCGGCGTTGAATACATCTCTGTGCCCCCTTTATGCCGAACTACACTCCGATTATGAAAATCGACGAGCAGACCAGAGTGGAAATCCAACAGGCACTCGGCCACGGCGTCCCCGACCCGGGCGCGCCGGGCTTCGTCGCCTTCTATTCGCGGCTGGAAACCGAGCACCCCGAACTGGCGTCGCGCCTGATCGCCGGCCTGCGACACGACGAGGCGGGCGGCGAGACCGACGCGCGGGCTCTCTTTCCGGAGCAGGAGGCGCAGGCCCGCACCCGCGCCCAGGCCCGCTCGGTGCTTCGGCGGCTGTTCTACCGGCAAGACGACCTGACCGACGAGTGGTCGGTGAGCAAGGGCAAGGTGGGTCTGGCCGGCCTGCTGGGCGTGAGCCTGCTGCTGGGTCCCATGCTGCTGGCGGGGGGGGGGGGGGGGGGGGGGGCGGCTCCCCCCCCCCCCCCCCCCCCCGGGGCCCCCCCCCCCCCCCCCCCCCCCCCCCCCCCCCCCCCCCCCCGGGCCCGGGCCCCCCCCCCCCCCCCCCCCCCCCCCCCCCCCCTCCCCCCCCCCCCCCCCCCCCCCCCCCCCCCCGCGCCCCCCCCCCCCGCCCCCCCCCC